>NZ_JASOYM010000022.1:0-60719 GCF_030226665.1 Paenibacillus sp. UMB7766-LJ446 | reverse complement strand
GCCTTGAGGCAGGAACCGGTGCACTTTTATTTGTTGAGATCGTTTATCATGAGTGGGTGGTAGACACTCATTCACATAATATCTAGCTGCTAAAGCAAAGGAATTCAGCAGCCTACAGTCCGCGCTTGCGGAACCAGCTGCGTACAGCCCAGCGACGCTCCTGGCGTTTCTTATATTTAGGCAGGGAGCGATATACGTTCAGTGATTGCTCGTAGGCTTGCTTTGCATCATCAGTACGCCCAAGGGAACGGTACACCGAGCCAAGCAGATAATACGCTTCACTGGATGAGGAATGAATCTCCTGGAACTGCTGAACGTATGCCAAAGCTTTGTCCCGGTGAGTATCCTTAAATGCACCTGCAAGTGTCAGATAAGGACGTCCATATTTTACTCTTGGATTGATATCCAGTGCCTGCAAAATATGACGCTCACCTTGTTCCGTTTGGCCCAGATGAAGTTCAGTTGTACCCAGCGCCTCCCAGTATTCGGCTGATTGCTCGTAAGGACGTTCCAGTTCCAGCAGTAAGGCATGAGCTTCACTATACCGTTTGCGTTCAATCAACAGACGGGCCAGATCCAGCTTGGAAGAGACTTCATTCGGACTCATGGCAAGCTGCTGCCGAAGCCGTGAGATGTTACGCATACGCTTAAGTGGCTTCATGAAGCTTGGCATCACCCCAACATAGCGACGATCCAGGAAATACAGAATGATGAGGAAAATAAGAACCGCCAAGAATGGATTGCCTACAATCCGCCACAGCAGGCCAAAGATTAGAAATTTAATCAGCACAACAAAGTCAACTCCAATTATGATGTAATCGCATTTCGAACACTTAAAATATATTTGGATTGGTCCAGCGGGTTAACGCCTCTGCGTTTCCGCGTGTGTGTCACATCCGAAGGACAATCCTGATACCCGGCAAAAGAAGTGGTCAGCACTCCACGTCCGCTCGTCTCTGAACGCAGTTTCACCGGATAATCCATGGAGCTTGCCAGAGGCATACGTCCTTCGACGATGCACCTTCCGCCTCCGATGATCGGTGCTTCAAAGGTTGCCCGCATATGTACGAGATCACTGAGCGCCTTGCCTCCGTACTCCTCCGGGACTGTTAACCGGAAATTCAGAATAGGTTCCAGCAGGGTTGTACCGGTGCTTGCCAGTCCGTCCATGATTCCCATCGGCGTGGCTACTACAAAATCCAGTGGATGGGTATGCCAGACATGGTGCTCTCCCTCAATTAGCGTGATGCGCAGATCGGTAACTTCCCATCCTAGCAAGCCCTGAGATAACGCTTCGGGAATACGGCGCTCCACTTCATTCTGATAACGAAGCAGGAGATGATCCGTTCGGACGGTGGATGAATAGATCAGGCCGCTGCCACGGGGCAAAGGCTCCATGCTGAATCGAAGAATGGCCCAGCACGGCTTGGGCATCGTATACGCGATGAATCCCTCCCCGGAAGAACGAGGAGTTTCCTTATAGATGACGGAAGGTGGGTCGAATACGACATCCAGTCCGAAACGACTCATCAGCAGGCTGGACAGAATCTCAAGCTGAATGGTTCCCATGACTTTAAGATGCAATTCCCGTTCTTCAGGCAACCATTGCAGGTCAAGCAGGGGATCTTCGTCTGTCAACTCCTGCAATGCCGCTACAAGGTCAGGATAACGTGCCGTGTCTTTACCATGGACCTGCACGGTCAACAAGGGAACAGCCATCTGTGGTACAGGCGGCACTCCTTCAGGGCTGCCAATAATGTCACCAACATGGGTTTCACTTAGTCCGTACAGTGCGGCGATTTGTCCGGCATGAACAGCACCCGTGTCAGCCCATTTCCGCCCATCCATCCGGCGAATCTGGGTCACTTTCTCTTCCAGCTCCCGAGTGGAGTTATAGATCGTATCCCGATTATGCACGCTGCCACCATACATGCGAACATAGGCTGTACGGCCCATCGTTTTATCCCGTTCAATTTTGAATACTACCCCGGATACCGAAGCATCTTGAGGCTGTGCAGGTGCAGGAAGAAATTCAATGATGGCATCCAGCAATTCAGTTACGCCGATCCCTTTGCCCGAAGCACCATAACAAATCGGGAACACTACGCCCTGATGTACCTGTTTGCGAAATGCTTCATCCAGCAAGTGAGCAGGCAGTGTTTCACCATTAATGTAGGCTTCCATCAGATCTTCGTCCAGTTCGGCAAGTAATTCAAAAAGGCCGGGTATGGATGAAGGGGAGCCCATCACCTCTGTTTGACTCGCGTTCCAGAGGGTGTCAATACCGTCGAACACGTCGTCATTCATACGATAGGATTGAATTCCGCATATGAAGGGAGAGAGACTGGAGCGGATCTGATCGATAACCGTCTCAGCAGAGGCGCCAATCCGATCCATCTTGTTAATATAGATCAGGGTAGGAATTCCAAGTGAGCGGAGGGCATGCCAGATGGTCTCGCTCTGGGATTGAACCCCTTCTACGGCGGACACAATCAGAATGGCCCCATCCATAACACGCAGGGATCGCTCGACTTCGGAGCTGAAATCAATATGTCCTGGTGTATCAATCAGATCAATAATTGTATCTTTCCAGATCAAAGAGGTCATAGCCGCCTGAACGGAAATGCCTCGTTCCTTTTCAATATCCAGAGAGTCTGTTGCCGTTGTTCCATCATCTACGCGACCTGGACTACGTACGACACCGCTTTGGAATAACATATGTTCCGTCGTTGTTGTTTTCCCTGCATCGACGTGTGCGAAGATGCCGATATTTCTGCGATTCAATTCGTTTAACATGGGATGTAAGGCTCCTCTGGCAGCAGAAACACATCGTTTCCGACATTGTAATTCAGTATTATATCATACCACATGGAGTGTATGGAAGAATATGTTACACTCAGACAATTCTCTACATTTCAGGATGGTATGCAATCACATTTGATCCTGACTCTTCATGGTTTTACGGTAGGCAGCTGGTGTGGTGCCCGTCTGCTTCTTGAATTGTCGATAAAAATGGGGCAGACTCTCAAAGCCGCAGGCATCGGCAACAACGGCCATCGTGTCATCACTTCGAAGCAGATGCTCTTTCGCCATAATGACCCGGCGAGCCAAGGCATAGTCCGTTAACGTCATACCAGTATACCTTTTGAATGCACGGCTGAAGTGAGCCGGAGATACGGCTGCCTGCCGTGCCAGTTCCGCCAAGGAAAGACCACTGCGGAGCTCTTCGTCCATATGGGCCAGTGTAGAGGCTAACCAGCCTGGTCCAGGAACGCTTTTGACAGGACTTGCCGGACCGGCCGCCTCCAATCGCTCCAAATCAATAAGTAAGAGCTGCAACCGCAGCAGTGCTGCGTGAGCACTCAGGTGATGGTCCAACTGAAATTCTGCATGAATGTCGTCAATGAGCGCAGCAACCTGGGTTTGCTCCTTGGCATCCAGATGCCTCTTGTACACCTTTCGCTTGCGACAGCGTTCAAATAGAGAGAGCATGGCTGATGCACTGCCTCCCGCTGTGGAGGCCAGTAATCCTGGACTGAAGAATAAGGCCGACGAAGTCACCGGATTCCCGGCATCCGGCAATGCACGATGTACCGTGCTGCCTGGAATGATGAACAAATCGCCCTCCTGCATATCTTCAAGACCGGTATCAATGAAAATGGTGCCCTTACCCCGATATACATAAATAATTTCATGCCAGTCATGAAGATGATCCGGCAGCTCGTTCTGGGGGGACTTGGTATCTGCATACACCAGACGAAAGGGTATCCCCGATTCCGCCTGAATGGTCTTACGAACGGGTGAACGTTCCATTCGATCTCCTTTCGAAACATTGATCACAAAAATGATAGTACACCTGGTCATGAAAGAGTACATTTACCGCAATATAAGCAATTAAATTTCCTTTTATTGATGATACAATGAATTTAAAGCGTTTTCAATGGAAGTATAGAGGCTGTATGGCGTGCAGCCGGACATCTAATATGACAATTAAACGATGAGGTGAGTGTTCATGTCGGCGAGCACGAAAAGACCAGGGCTAAAGCTGAATCTGCTCGGAAGTGATAGCCAGCGCAAGTGCAAAGAAGTGATGGAACGTCCCGTAAAGGTACTGCAGATTGGGGAAGGCAACTTTTTGCGCGGGTTTGCAGACTGGATGCTTCATGAGAGTGCGAGACAAGGTAAATTCCATGGCAGTGTTGCTGTGACCCAGCCTCGGCCTGGTGGAAAGGCAAAGCTGGAACAAATTCGGAATCAGGACGGATTGTATACGATGATTACCCGAGGTCTTTCACAGGGAAAAGCGGTGGAACGCACGGAAATGATCTCGATTTTTTCACAGTGTATTAACCCTTACGAAGAATGGCAGGATTTTCTGAGGCTTGCGGAATTGCCTTCCCTGGAGTTTGTCATCTCCAATACAACCGAGTCGGGATTGAAGTATACGTATTCGGAGTACTTGCAGGGGGAACCAGTACAATCGTTTCCGGGTAAATTGACGGTCTTTCTGCATCAGCGTTATCTGTGGTTTGATGGGGACCCATCCAGAGGATTGATCCACCTGCCGTGTGAGCTGCTTGAAGGCAATGGGGATATACTGCGAAGTTGTGTACTGCGGCATAGTGAGGATTTTGGTTATTCTGAAGGCTTTCGTTCATGGATTGAAAATCATAACTTGTTTTTGAACAATCTGGTTGACCGGATTGTCACGGGTGCACCGACCAAGGAAGAAGCCGATTCCCTGACCCATCGCTGGGGGTATGAGGATCAACTGATCAATACGGCAGAGCCGTATCATTTCTGGGCCATTCAGGCAGATGAAGCACTGGACAAAAAACTGCCCTTGAAACAGGCGGGACTCAACGTACACTGGGTGAAGGATCTGAAACCTTTTCAGCTGCGCAAGGTTCGTATTCTAAATGGTGCTCATACACTCATGTCATCGCTGGGCATTCTGCAAGGCAAGGACCATGTAAGAGAGACAATGGAAGACCCGGAGTTTGGCTCATGGGTCAGAGAAGCGGTACATCAGGAGATTGTGCCTGCACTGGATATGCCGGATCATAACTTGGATGAGTACGCAGCAGAAGTGTTTGAACGATTTCTCAATCCGTATATTAATCACAAGCTGCAGGATATTGCATTAAATACAGTAGGAAAGTTCAAGGTTCGTGTGCTGCCTACACTGATGGCTTATAAGCAAAAACAGGGAAACTGGCCTCTACGGCTTGTGAAAGGCTTTGCGGGATTGCTGTGTCTTTATCGCCCGATGAACACGCCAGGCGGTTATATGGGACAGCGACTGAACGGTGAGTCCGTCCTGCTTCGGGATGATGTCGATGTATTGGCTGCACTCGCCAAACACTGGGACAGTTATGAGCCACTGAAGAGGGATAAGCAGCAATTAGACCGCCGTGTTGCTGCCGTATTGTCTGATGTATCGATTTGGGGAGAAAATCTGGATGATCGAGAGGGACTTCGCGAAGCACTCGTTCACGAAATAGGTCTGTTGGAAGGTGAGAGTTGATGAACACAACCCATACAATTAATGACTGGATTGCAATTCAGCCGCAGGATGATGTCATTATAGCCCTTCGAGATTATGTAAAAGGGGAAAGCATCACGCTTCCAGACAGCTCTACTTTTACACTAAGGGATGATGTGCCCAAAGGCCATAAAATTGCTGTGCATACCCTCGCACCGGGCGAGGATGTGATGAAATATGGTTTTTCCATCGGGATAGCCAAAGAACAGATTGAGCAGGGTAGCTGGATTCATAGCCATAATCTGAAAACAGGACTTCACGGATTGCTGGAATATCAGTATCAGCCCGCACCACCTGTTCAGACGGACATGCCTCCGGAACATTTACGGTCCTTCGATGGATATTTGCGACCTAACGGTGAAGCAGGTATCCGTAATGAAATCTGGATTGTCAATACGGTCGGCTGCATTAATAAAGTATGTGAAGCACTGGCTCGTATGGGGCAGTCCCAGTTCGGCAGCAGGGTGGATGGAGTTTACCACTTCCCGCATCCGTTCGGCTGCTCGCAATTGGGGGATGACCTGAAATATACGCAACAGGTACTGGCTTCCCTGGTGGAACACCCGAATGCTGGCGGTGTGCTGGTTATTGGGTTGGGATGCGAAAACAATCAGGTAGATCAGTTCCGCGAATGTATTGCACCGGAATATCAGGGGAAAGTACGTTTTCTCAAAGCGCAGGAAACGGATGACGAGCTTGAAGAAGGACTGCGTCTAATGGAAGAGCTAGTGGAGCTTGTTGAACATGAAGAGCGTCAGCCGCTGCCTCTGAGCAAGCTCAAAATTGGATTGAAGTGCGGTGGCTCGGACGGTTTATCAGGGATTACGGCAAATCCACTAGTGGGCTCCGTTTCAGATATGCTGGTTGCTGCAGGAGGCACAGCCATATTGACCGAAGTTCCCGAGATGTTTGGTGCGGAGACTATTCTGATGAATCGGGCGGCCAGTGAGCAGGTATTTGATGATTTGGTAGACTTAGTGAATGGCTTCAAGCAATACTTTGTGAACCACGGTCAGAATATATATGAAAATCCTTCACCAGGGAACAAAGCAGGGGGCATTACCACGCTGGAAGAAAAGTCTTTGGGATGTACGCAAAAGGGAGGGCGCTCTGCCGTAGTTGATGTGCTTCGTTATGGTAAACGTGTCACTTCAACCGGCCTGAATATTGTGGAAGCTCCGGGCAATGATCTCGTGTCTGTTACGGCACTGTCTGCTGCGGGTGCACATATTGTTCTCTTCACAACAGGTCGCGGAACACCGTTTGGAGGCCCGGTGCCTACGGTCAAGATTGCCACCCAATCGGATCTCGCGAATCGAAAAAAACACTGGATCGATTTTAACGCGGGTCAACTGCTGGAAGGAAAGACGATGGAAGATGTGAAAGTACAGCTGTTCAGCCAACTGATCGATATTGCTTCAGGACGGGCGCATACGCTCAGCGAGCAGCATGGATTTCGGGAAATTGCGATTTTCAAGGATGGGGTCATTCTGTAATCCGGATTCGGTCCGCTGCCATGCAATTAGACTCATCCATCATCAACGTATACCGCAAATCCCGGCGGCTTCTTCTTCGGCTTCCGGGATTTGTCGTATACACATATTTCAATCAATCAATTCATGGCAAAGGCTTTTTTGATTTTGGTCAGTGCAGCCGCAGAAGCGTGTTGCTCCAATTGATGCAGCAGGAGTTTGCTCGCGTCTGCAGCGCTTCCCTCAAACAGTTTAATACCTTGACGCTTCATCCAATAGCCCGAGGTCTCATAAGCAGAGCTGTTCCAGGCGACCTTGCCTTCAGCTAGGCCTTCTTTTTCCTTGGTGCCACAGATGACAATGGCGCCAGCACTCTGGAGGTCCAGCAGTCCCTGGTCAAATGCTTTTTTGTCCTCTTTGGCTCCAAAACCTGCCTGTGAACGTAATTTACGACCATCCATACCTTCGTGCTCCTCAATTCGTTCATACAGTTTGAATGCTTCACGAGAGATCAAACCCGCATCATACTGTTCTTCCATGACTCTGGAGTCCGCTAGCAGGCGATGCACCCAAGGGAAATATTCGCGTGATACCAGGATAGCTTTCTTTTTGACAAATTTTCCATAGGCAGCGATCCCTTCCTCGGCCAGACGTGAACGCCACAACCAGGGATCAAGATCGTTATCCATATGCCAGTTTTCTTTAGGAGTAATGGAGGACAGTGACGGGTATTCAGGGAATAAAGGTGCGAGCGGGAGCAGTCCCACAGCTTCTATTCGCCGAACAGCTTCTTCGTAAGTTACGATGGTTTCATTCTCATTCATTGAATTCGGCAATCTCCTTTCTAACTTGTGCTGCAACGATTATGGTTGGAAGCGAGATACATCTGGCTTACTTCCTCGGCATGTTGGCGAATCTCGGAGCGAAGGTTCTCGGGTTCAAGTACTTCTGCCTCACGTCCAAGTCGATAAAAGAATCTTACGGCCCAAGCCCACTCACCTGGAGGGCACAGAAAGGAAAGTTCCCAGACATCCGGAGCAATTTCGGTCATCTGTTCGCCAATATGCTTGTCCTGTTCTGCTTCAATCATTCCGCTGTAACTCAAACGTGCCGTAACGCGCGTTGGAGAACGTTCGGGAGATTTCGGTTTGCTGCGCTGCCGTTCAGCCTCTTCAGCCAGCATTTGCGATTCGATCAGCTCAACGGGCTTAACGTCCAGAATGCGGTCTGCCCTGAACAGGCGCTGTTCACCATGCTCCTCCGAATACGCTTCACAATACCAGAAACCGGCAGAAGCATAGATTCGAATAGGGCAGATCGTAAGCCAGCGTTGACGGGAAGCGGATCGGTATAACATACGCAGCCACCCTTGTTCCGGGATGCAAGCCAAAAGCGGTTCCAGATGATGAAGGATGTAGTTCGGCTCCGGAATGTCATGTTTCAGTTGTTTAAGCATGGGATCCATCCTTGCCTTGACATCATCCGGGATAATACTTTTGATCTTGTCCATTAATGTCCAGCGTTTCTCTTGAAAAGGGGTATCTGCGTAATGGCTTAGGCCTTCGAGAGCAAAGATGAGAGTAGCTGCTTCAACCGGGTCCAATTGCAGTGGGGGCAGTACATACCCCTCCATAAGTCTGAAGCCGCCTCCGGGACCGGAGATAGCAATGATCGGGACATTCATCTCGGAGAGTGATTGGATATCCCGCAGGATGGTACGACGGGAAACTTCAAACTTTTCCGCAAGTGAATGTGCCGTTTCGTGACCGTTCTGCAATGCCATAACGATGGCGGCAAGCCGATTTGTTCTATTCATGTCAGCCACTCCGTTTCGAGGGTTGCGCCGCCGGAAAGGATGCTGGAGTGTTCCTCTCATTGTAGCAGTGTATAAGTGACATTATGGTTGTCACCAATAATTTCGCAGCATGATACTATGTATTCCATATACAGTGCAGCGCCTGCTTTCAGTGGGGCCGCTTCCTTTTCCCGGCGGGGCGTCGTTAAATTGTGTGTCTCGTCCAATTCGCTTCGCTTCTCGGTATTTCCTTCTAACCGAGAACCTCACAAATAATGACAAAAACCCGTATCCGGTCTAAACGGATACGGGAAGTAGCAGATTGAAACAGGTTCAATCCTATAATACTTCAAATTTTAACAATTGACACTCATTTAAGCTACAAATATGAATCAACGCGATTTGCTTGTAACATGTTGTATCATCGGTTTTCCAAAATTATTTCATTTCAAGCAGCTGCACACCGCGGCCTTCAATCTCAATCGTACCTGAAAGGGACCGATCTGTAAGCAAATCATGAGCCTTAGCCTTGCCGAGATCATAGGATTGGGCAGTAGCATTGTGATTCATGACAAACAGGTACTGCTGTCCATCATTGGTACGAGCAGTCACTTCAACACCTTCCGGCGTATTCAGAAGGGAATCAATATTTTTGGCTGCAGCCAGTTGTCCCAGTAAACCGTCCAGGAATCGGTCTTCCGGATCGGAAGCTACATACCAGGCTTCCCCTTGACCGAATGTGTTACGTGTCACGACAGGCATACCTTTATAGAAATCGTCTCCATACTCGGCGATGACTTCAGCGCCTTCACTGTGCAGCAGGTCACACAGCATGCCACAACCATATTCTCCTTGAAGATCACCATAAGCCTCTTTCAGGACAATACTGTTTTTTTGCTCAGGCAGCAGGGCATCAATTTCTTCGACCCAGATCCCGAGCAGTTCGCGAAGTTCACCCGGGTAACCACCAGTTGTTACGATGTCACTTTCATTAACGATACCACTGAAGAAGGTTGTCAGGAATGTACCGCCTGCTTCAACGAATTTCTCCAGTTTGGCTGCAAAGCCGGGTTTCACCATGTAGAGTACTGGAGCGAGAACGATGTCGTATTTGCTGATATCCGTATCCACACTAACGATGTCCACCTGAATGTTGCGGCGGAAGAAGGCAGCGTAGTATTTGTGAATTTGGTCTACATAGTTCAGTGCAACGGTAGGTCCGCTTGATTTCTCAATTGCCCACCAGTTTTCCCAGTCGAACACAATTGCCACTTTGGCATCAATGGTGGCATCCAGCGTCTTGTTACCGAGCAGCTGCAATTCCTTGCCCAGCTCTGCGACTTCACGGAACACGCGCGTATTCTCATGGCCTACGTGTTCAATTACAGCGCCGTGGTACTTCTCGCAGGCGCCGATGGAACGGCGAAGCTGGAAGAACATGATCGTATCCGCGCCGTGAGCCACGGACTGGTAACTCCACAGACGCATGACACCAGGACGTTTCAGTGAGTTATAAGGCTGCCAGTTCTGCTGGCTGGGTGTCTGCTCCATCAGCATGAACGGTTGACCGTCCTTCAGTCCACGCATCAAATCATGGGCCATAGCGGTGTAACTGACCGGCGTTGCCAGGCCGGGATAACTGTCCCAAGAAACGATATCCATATGCTTAGCCCATTTGAAATAGTCCAGTTGTTTGAAGAATCCCATCAGATTGGTCGTAACGACCGAATCCGGGATATGTTTTTTGATCGCATCATATTCCAGCCGATAACAATTAAGCATACTGTCAGAGTTGAAGCGGGAATAATCAAGCGAGATGCCTTGGAACGTGGAATTGTTGTTTCCCCAGTGCTCGCTCAGGTTGCTTGGCAGTACAATTTCGTCCCAATCATAGAATGTATGGCCCCAGAAATTGGTGTTCCATGCTTTGTTGAGCTGCTCCAGAGTCTGATAGCGTTCTTTGAGATACACGCGGAACGCTTTCTCGCAGTTATCGCAGTAACAATCGCCGCCATATTCGTTGGAGATATGCCATACAAGCACAGCAGGGTGATCCTTGTAACGTTCCGCCAGCTTGTCTGCAAGTTTCTCGGAGTATTTGCGGTAGGTTGGGCTATTCGGACAGGAGTTATGCCGTCCACCGAATTTGCGTTTACGTCCATCGGCATCTACACGCAGTACATCCGGATATTTCTTCGCCATCCACGCTGGATGTGCAGCAGTGCTTGTTGCGAGGCAAATGTAAACGCCGTTTTCATAGAGACTGTTAATGAACTGGTCCAGTCCTTCAAAATTATAAGTGACTTCATCAGGCTGAATTAGTGCCCAGGAAAATACGTTGATGGTCGCAATATCAATACCTGCCAATTGGAACATGCGTAGATCTTCAAGATGAGTCTCATGATCCCATTGTTCAGGGTTATAGTCGCCGCCGTAGAACATTTTGGGTAACTTGCTGCTAATCAAATGTGTTCACCTCTTGTATAAGAATAATTCTATACTATATGATGAATATGACTTTTAAAATATAAGAAAAGTAATGAAACATATAAGAATATGGAACTGTAATCTTGTTTTTTGTTCAAAGGAGAGAATCTCAATGCTCATCACACCCGATCATCGGCGCTATTTTATGACCCCACGGGATCGGCTGCTTCCGCTCTACATCGAGAGCATCGGATATAACGGAAATCAGGAGAGTGTCTCCAGACCAGCGGGCTATCCCTGCTATCACTGGCTTCAGACGGTGAAGGGGGCCGGAGAGTTCAGATTTGCAGGTTCAACTGTACTGCTGGGAGAGACGTCCGGCATTTTGCTGCCGCCGAATGAGCCGCACGAGTATGTACCCTCGCAGGGAGAGTGGCAGACACTTTACATTACCTTTGGAGGTGCCCAGTGTCCGGCCATCACAGAATCACTTGGTTTGGGGGAGGCTGCCCTTCATCAATGGGATTCGGAGAGCCCGCTTGAATACTATGGGCGGGAAGTGCTGGGTTCCATCAGCAGTGATCAGGATTTATCCGGCTTGGAAGCGTCAGCGGACATGTACCGATTTCTGATTTTGCTCAAAAAGCATGGCATGACGGGCAGTCGTTCTTCGATTTCGCATGCTGTGGAACGGCTGGCTCCGTTAATTTCATTTATGAATGAACACTACGCCGATCCCGATATTGGCCTTGAACAGATGGCAGCCATACCAGGCATTACGCCAAGGCATTTGAATACCCTTTTCAAACAATCCTTTGGCATGACCGCCTACAGTTATTTCATACTCCTTCGCATCCGCAAATCAAAAGAATGGATGACAGGAAACAGTAAACTGACCGTCAAGGAAACGGCAGCGAAGGTTGGTTTTCGGGATGCGAGCCACTTTGTGGCTACATTTCGGCGGATTGAGGGCGTAACTCCGGAACAGTATCGAACGTTATACTAATCATTGAGAGGTAATCCATGTGCTATAAAACACTGTTCAAGTAGGAACATTCGGTGTAACCTGTTACAAATTGAATAAAAAGTGATGCCAGGAAGGTATTGATGCGTATGGGTGCTTCCCGTTATGATGGTATCGATTCCTTAGATTGGAAAACGATTATACGGATCAACGTATCCGTTCAATTTAGAGAGGATGATAGAAGTGACGTCAACTATACCACTATGGGACCATGCAGCACCTTATGCGGCCAAGGGCCGTGAGGATGAAATGCCCCATCTGATTCCATTTATTCAACCAGGTTCCGAGAGCGCTGTCATTATATGTCCGGGTGGGGGCTATGGATTTTTGGCCGACCATGAAGGAGCTCCAATCGCTGAATTGCTGAACCGTGCGGGAATTAGTGCATTTGTGCTGAAGTACCGCGTGGCGCCTCACCAGCACCCGGCACCAATGACAGATGGTCAGCGTGCAATTCGTTATGTACGGGCGCATGCCGAGCAATTTGGCATTCAGCCTTCCAAAATTGCGGTGCTTGGTTTCTCGGCGGGTGGGCACCTTACAGCCACGTTGGGAACTTTGTATGACGAGGGTCAACCAGATCATGAAGATCCTATTGAACGGGAGAGTTCACGCCCGGATCGGGTTATTCTTTGTTATCCGGTAATTACGATGGAATCCTATGGACATGCCGGTTCTCGTGAAAATCTGCTTGGGTCAGATGCGACTGCCGAACAGATCAAGGCCTTCAGTGCAGAGCAGCAGGTGAAGGCCGACGCCCCTGAAGCATTTATTTGGCATACGAGTGATGATCAGGCGGTCCCGGTGGAAAACAGTTTGCGTTATGCGCTTGCCCTGGGTGCGCATGGCATTCCCTATGATTTGCATGTTTTCGAAAAAGGTTCACATGGTCTGGGATTGGCAGAGGATAACCATGCCGTTCGTGCCTGGTCTGACCTGTGCCTGACCTGGCTTAAAAATCAAGGGTGGTAACCCTGCGCTGGCTGAGCTCTGTCTTTCCTGATTATGAATTGAATACGAGTGATCTCACCTATTTTAACGCTTATGAGAGCGAAGGAGAAAACGACAATGAAATTGCAAAAGAATGATAAGCTGCTTTTTATCGGAGATTCGATCACAGATTGTGGCCGTGAACATCCTGTAGGTGAGGGCAGTTCTGGATTGGGGCATGGCTATGTGGCACAAGTGTATGCCCTGCTGCGTTCCATCTACCCGGAGTTGATGTTGCGAATTCAAAATGTGGGTAATAGTGGGAATACGATCCGTGATTTGAAGCAGCGCTGGGATCGTGATGTGCTTGATCTCAAACCGGACTGGCTAACCATCATGATCGGGATTAATGATGTATGGCGTCAATTTGATAATCCACTATCTACAGATTCGCATGTTTTCCTGGAGGAGTATGAATCTACACTGCGTGAGCTGGTTGCTTCTGTTCGTCCGGGGTTGAAAGGACTTGTTTTGATGTCTCCTTATTATTTGGAAGCCAACCCGGAAGATCCGATGCGGGCTACGATGGACGTATACGGGGAAGCTGTTCGCAGAGTAGCCGCTGAATATGATGCCATTTTCGTGGATACACAGGCTGCATTTACACCGTTCTGGGATCATTTCTATACGTCCGTGCTGACTTATGATCGGGTTCATCCCGATGCAACAGGCCATATGGTTCTTTCCAAAGCATTCCTGGATGCCATTGATTTCGAATGGTCAGGCGGCGTCAAATCATAAAAAGGATGTGATGGCATGAGCAACTTGAACATTGCAGTACATACCCCGGCGTTGCTGGGCGAAGGTCCAAGCTGGGATGCAGAACACAATCGGTTATTATGGGTGGATATTGAAGGGTATAAGGTACACGTATATGATCCTTCTACAGGTGAAGATCAGGTCTATGATGTAGGCGAGCATGTAGGTGCGGTTGTCCCATACCATGGTGATGAGGTTGTCGTTGCTTTGCGCAGTGGCTTCCACGCCTATAACCTGCTCACGGGAGAGCTGCAGCCGATTGAGGATCCTGAAACAGGCAAGGACAACAACCGTTTCAATGACGGGAAATGTGACTCGCTTGGCCGCTTCTGGGCAGGAACGATGAG
This sequence comes from Paenibacillus sp. UMB7766-LJ446, assembly GCF_030226665.1. Taxonomy (NCBI): domain Bacteria; kingdom Bacillati; phylum Bacillota; class Bacilli; order Caryophanales; family Paenibacillaceae; genus Paenibacillus; species Paenibacillus sp. UMB7766-LJ446. The sequence continues at coordinate 46,360 of NZ_JASOYM010000022.1, read as the reverse complement.
CATGAAGAACGAAAGCAAGACGGGGGCATTTTATTGTCTGGAGGAAGGAAAGCCTGTTCGAACGATGTTCAGGGATGTGTCCACGTCCAATGGATTGGGCTGGAGTCCGGATCAGCAAACGATGTATTACATTGATACGCCGACACGTTCTGTTGATCGATTTGATTTTGATCTGGCTGCTGGAGAACTTACGAACCGGACAAGTGCTATTGCTATCCCGGAGGAATTTGGCTTTCCGGATGGAATGACTGTAGATGGTGAGGGAATGCTGTGGATTGCCCATTGGGGCGGAGGAAGAGTTACACGCTGGAATCCGCATACGGCAGAGCTGCTGCAACAGATTGAGATACCTGCGGATCAGGTGACATCCTGTTGTTTCGGAGGGCCGGATTTGGAGGATTTGTATATAACGACTGCCCGGATTGGTATTGGTGAAGAGCGGCTGCTAGAGACGCCGAATGCAGGATCTCTATTTGTAGTCAGACCGGGTGTGAAAGGGCAGAAAACCTACGCGTTTGGCAGTTAATACAGTCGGATAGCAAATAAATGAAGGAACGAACGTGTTAGCGGGATTGTGTTTTTCTTTTATACAATAGTATGTCAATGGAGAAGGGTGCTGGATCAAGCAGCAGCCTTCTTTGTGTTTGTGAAAGCGATATACTGAAAAAAATTACAAAAATCAGAATTAGAGCAGAAGGGGTTTTTTAATGGTCATCGAATGTTATCTATTGACAGTATAATCCAGTGAATGGTTATCGAAATCGATTTATGAAAGCGTTTTATAAATTGGAGAGGAGGTGGGGCTGGTTGCCTGACCTAATGCATTAAATGTCTGACACTGCACTCATCAACAGGATGACACAGCGGGAGTTGACCGGATGCGATGAACATATTGAAGAGGAGGCTAAGTTACTATGAAAACGTTTTTGGAGAAGCTGCGGGTGATGAGCTTGGCAATTGCCGTAGCAGCCGTTTCGCTAGGCGTACTCGTTGGAACAACAGATGCGGCACCAAGTGATTCATACCAGTGGAAGAATGTCGTGACTGGGGCTGGCGGAGGTTTTGTGCCGGGTATTATTTTTAATGAGTCAGAGAAAGATCTGATCTATGCCCGGACGGATATCGGTGGAGCCTATCGCTGGAACCCTGTGAATGAGAGCTGGATTCCGCTCACCGATTTTGTCGGCTGGGATGACTGGAACAAAAACGGTGTCGATGCGCTGGCAACAGACCCGGTTGATCCGAATCGAGTCTATATGGCTGTTGGCACGTACACGAACTCATGGGACAAAAACAACGGCTCCATCCTGCGTTCTACGGACCGCGGTGATACTTGGCAGACAACCACTCTTCCGTTCAAAGTCGGCGGTAACATGCCGGGACGTTCCATGGGGGAACGTCTGACTATTGATCCGAATAAAAATAGCATTTTGTATTTTGGTGCCCGCAGTGGTAATGGACTGTGGAAAAGTACGGATTACGGCGTAACCTGGAGCAAAGTAACGAGCTTCCCGAATCCGGGAACGTATGTGGAGGACCCGTCTTATGAGTATACCAGTGACATTGTAGGCCTATCTTGGATTACTTTTGACAAATCTACAGGTTCTGCTGGACAGGCAACACAGACCATCTATGTGGGGGTAGCCGACAAAAATCAAAGTATATACCGCAGTACGAATGGAGGCGCAACGTGGACTGCTGTCGCTGGACAGCCTACAGGCTATCTGCCTCATCACGGGGAAATGGATGCCAATGGCAATCTCTATATCTCTTACAGTGATGGTGCAGGCCCTTATGATGGGGAAAAGGGAGACCTGTGGAAATTAAATACGTCTACAGGGGTATGGACCAATATTAGCCCGGTGCCAAGCAGCAGCACGGATAATTATTATGGATACGGTGGACTGGCAGTAGATGCACAGCATCCTGGTACACTCATGGTAGCAACTCTTAACTCCTGGTGGCCTGATGCGAATCTGTTCCGCAGTACGGACGGTGGAGCTACTTGGACCCGTATTTGGGAATTTGAAGCATATCCAAACCGCAAAATGCGCTATACACAGGATATATCAGCTGCGCCTTGGTTGACCTTTGGGACAAATCCTGCACCCCCTGAAGTTTCACCAAAGCTGGGCTGGATGATTGGTGATCTGGAGATTGATCCATTTGATTCTGACCGTATGATGTATGGAACAGGCGCGACCATCTACGGCACCAAAAATCTGACAGACTGGGATGACGGCAATAAAATCAATATTTCAGTGATGGCCAAAGGGGTCGAGGAGATCGCGGTTCTGGATCTGATCAGCCCGCCAAGCGGAGCACACTTGTTAAGTGGAGTAGGGGATGTCTCGGGATTCCGTCATAACGATCTGGATCAGGCACCAGCTACGATGTTTACCAGCCCCAACTACTCTTCTACGGAAAGTCTGGATTTTGCAGAGTTAAGTCCAAGTACTATGGTTCGCGTAGGGAAAGCAGACTACACGGCTGATCCGAATGCAAAATCTATTGGTTTATCCAGCGACGGTGGGACGACGTGGTATAAAGCAAACGCAGAGCCTGCCGGAACAACCGGAGGAGGAACCGTAGCTATCTCTGCAAATGGTAACCGACTTGTATGGAGCACATCAGACAAGGGTGTGCATTATTCCACTGGCGGAAACTCATGGACCGCGAGTTCAGGTATACCCGCACAGGCCAAAGTGATCTCCGACCGGGTGAACCCGAACAAATTCTATGGATTTGCTGCCGGTAAAGTCTATGTGAGCACCAATGGTGGTGCCTCCTTCACCGCTTCTGCGGCTACCGGGCTTCCGGTTGAAGGAAATGCAGATCTGGACGCTGTTCCAGGTACAGAAGGTGAGCTCTGGTTTGCAGGTGGCAGTGAAGAGGGAGGGCCATATGGTCTGTGGCATTCCACCGATTCAGGAGCGACATTTACTAAGCTTGCAAATGTGGAGGAAGCGGACAGCATCGGTTTTGGTAAAGCGGCGCCTGGACAGAACGTGGTCGCGTTGTACACGATTGCAAAGATCGACGGAACACGTGGATTTTTCCGTTCCGATGATGGCGGGGCGAATTGGGTACGGATTAACGATAATCAGCATCAATATGCTCGTGTAACCACAATTACAGGTGATCCACGTCTGTATGGAAGAGTGTATTTGGGTACGAATGGACGGGGCATTTTATATGCTGACCGTATTGGCGGGAACAATGGCGGTGGAGAAGGTGGAGGCGGGTCTCCGGTAACCAGCTCGACCATCACACCAGTAAATGCTGAATTTGATAAGAATCCAGGCAACCAGGCCGATATTCCTGTAACGCTGACACTGAACGGAAACACACTTAGTACGATCCGTAACGGCAGTTCAACGCTGGTTGCAGGTACGGATTACACATTGTCGGGCAATCAGGTAGTGCTGAGCAAAACCTATCTGGCTTCGTTGCCCAAGGGAAGCGCAGCGTTAACCTTCCATTTCAGTGCAGGCAATGATGCGATTCTGAATCTGACTATCAAGGACACGACGGCTGTACCCGCAGGCGCCATTCGAATTGAGATGTTTAATGGAACGACTTCAGCAACGAGTAACTCCGTTAATCCCAAGATCAAGTTAACGAACACAGGCACGACGGCGATCAATCTTTCCGATGTCAAAATTCGTTACTACTATACGATTAACGGCGCTCAGACCCAAAGCTTCTTCTGTGATTGGGCAACGGCTGGAAACAACAATATTACGGGTACATTTAGTGCGTTGTCGACCCCGGTGACCGGAGCGGATTACATGCTGGAGATTGGCTTCAAGGATGCTGCCGGTTCACTGGCAGCGGGGCAAAGCACTGAAATTCAAGCCCGCTTCTCCAAAAGCGACTGGAGCAACTACACTCAGACGGATGATTATTCCTTTGCACCGGCTCAAACCGCTTATACTGATTGGTCAAAAGTAACTGGATATATTGCGGGAAGTCTTCAATGGGGAATCGAACCTTAGACTTAAACTTGAAATGAAAGTTTGAGTTAATCTAAACGTACATGGATAAGAAGTCTTGGTTAGCCAAAAAAGATTCACGGCGGACCAAGGCTTCTTATTTTGTCGAAATATAGTGTACACTAAAGAGAGTTTCCATTGATAAAACGTTCGTTTTGAGATATAAAAAGAAGTACAAAACTTTAAGATAAATGTAACCGCTAACACGGGAAGGCTGTTCTATCCGATATATGATGGTATAACCTGTAGACATAGAAGAAAGATTAGACGAGGGGGTCAAGGGTCATGAACCGGTTGTGCAAGGTGCTGATTGTTGACGATGAGTTTCTTGTAAGGCAAGGCATTAAGCACCATATGAACTGGGAAGCTGAAGGTTTTCAGATTGTAGGAGAAGCTTCCAATGGAGAAGAAGGACTTGAGCAGGTACAGTCGTTACAGCCAGATATTGTCATTACGGACATCGTAATGCCTGTGATGGATGGGGAAACCTTTGTCCGGACGTTAAAAGCCAGCCATCCGCAGATTGAGGTTATTGTACTTAGCAGCTTCAGTGAGTTCGAATATGTACGTTCAACGCTCCAGAATGGTGCAGCAGACTATATATTGAAACCGAAACTGGATACCAATGAATTATTACAAGTGCTTCAACGTACCGCTGGCAAAATTCCGGAATTGCAATTTGAGCCTTCACATGATGGGTGGAGGCTCGGGCAACTGATGGAAAAGATGCTGTCCGGTTTTACATTGGATGAGAGTAACGAGATGGATATCATTAGCGAGACGTTTCCTCACCGATGCTTTCGTTTACTCGTATATAAGCCGCAGGATACACAGGTACATGTGCACAGGCTGGATAACGAGCAGTTGGAGAACAGGTTACGGGATTTGCTCCCTGACGTAGAGTGTGCAATCGTTCCGGCCGAAGGCATGTCACCGGTGGTGCTTCTTAATGTAGACCCTTCAAAGGATGAATGGATGGTGCAGCAGATTAAGGAGTTGGCGAGCAAGAACAAGGAAGCCCAGGACGGATCTTGCTGGGTGCTGAGCGACAGCTTTTCTTCATTTGAAGAGATGGGAGACGTGTATCGAACGCGTCTGATCAAACTAATGGAGTATCGCTTTTATTATGAGGATCGCTCTATTCTGGTATATGGCGAACTTCCGCCTCTTCACCCTGCCGGGTACCAGTTCAACGTGAACATGTTTTTGCAGCATGTGAAGCGAAATCGAACAGAGGCGGCAAGAGAATATTTGCAGGAGCATGCCCTTACGTTGGGAAGGGATTATATCGCAGATGTGTTCGAAATCAAGTCCTTCTTGGGCAACCTAATCTTTAACGTGTCCATCACCCTGGCAGATATGGATGTTCAGTCTGCTGCGCTGGAAGAGGGTAAATATGCCTATTTCAAACATGTGGATGGAGCTTCCAGCCTCAGGGAAGCCATGACTGTGCTGGATCAATTCATGACTGAGGTACAGGAATGTACTAGTGGAGAGGGCGGACGACGAAGTGATCCAAATATGAAAATGCTGCTGGAATATATGCATGAGCACTTTGATCAGCCGCTCGGACTTGCCGAAGTAGCAAAGCATTTTCATTTTAATCCCTCGTACCTGTCCAGTTATTTCTCTTCACACAAAAAAGAAGGCTTTAACGAATATTTGAACAAAATTCGAATCGAAAAGGCAGAGGAACTTCTCCGGTCGGATGATGTCACCATTTCCGAAATTAGCAGTATGGTAGGGTATTCTGACCACAGCTACTTTTGCAAGGTGTTCAAAAAATTTACCGGACTGTCACCCAGCCGATACCGGCGAAAATTCTGGGCATAACGTCAGAAGGAAGAAATAAATGAAGAAATGGATGAACGCATTTTCCCGCCTGGGGCTTTTTCCGAAACTGTTCCTTGTTATGGTGGTCAGCATCATTCTTGTTTCCGTACTCATTCTATGGACATCGATTCATATGTCGACCAAGCTGTTTACCGAGACGTTCAGTATTACGAACTCCAAGGTACTTAGTCAGATCAAAACGAACTTTGAATCCTTTAACGATGCGATCGCTGCTGTATCCAATAATGTTAGACAAAGCGGGGCGATCCGTGGTTATTTGTCTGAGGGGGAGGGTGACTCCCTCACGATGGCAAAATCCTATTATAATATGAGGGAAACGATGGACCGGATTCAGTCGATCACAGAGTCCTATGAAGTCGGTATTACGATTAGCGGTATTAATGGGCGTACGTATTCCACCGATCGGTCTCATCTTCGTTTATCAGCGGATGAATTGAAAGAACAGCCGATAACGCTGGAAGCAGCGGCAAGTCCGAATCGGATCATTTTTGACGACTATCAGACGAATGATGAGACTGCCGGGCAGATGATTTCAGCGACCAAAGCATTGACGGATCGTGCCGAAAATCGACTCTACGGTACATTGTATGTGACTATGAGAGAGAACGCATTTCGTCAGTTCTATAGCAGTTTCACGAGCCGAGGCAACGATGTGGTTATCCTGAATGATGCAGGTGAGATTGTATCGTCCAATCGGGAAGAGTGGATCGGTACCACTCAACTTGAATTGCTGACCTATGCCAGAGAAATGAATAATAACGAAACTGCAAAAGGGTTAAATGCACGAGTCATGGATCAGGACAGTGTAGTATTGTCCGAGTACTTGCCATTTTACCGTTTTTATATCATAAACGTCGTCGACAAGGATCTCGCAATGGGGCAGCTGATTGATATGAAGACGGTTGCTCTGATTTGCGCTGGCATTGTGGCTGCTGCCCTCATACTGGTATTTCTAATTACGAATCAAATCACCAAATCACTGCGCAGACTCGTGAAGCAAATGTCCAATATTACTAAAAGTGATCTGGACAACTATATTCCGGTCAGCGGAAGTTATGAGAGCCGACAGCTTGGTCATGCCTATAACTACATGCTGGATGAGCTGCATGACTATGTGGATCAACTGGTACTTACACAGCGAGAGCAGCGAAACGCTGAGCTAGCGGCGCTGCAAAGCCAGATTAATCCTCATTTTTTATACAACACTCTGGCTTCCGTTAAAGTTCTAGTGCAGCAGGGGAACAAGGACAGGGCTGCCGAAACCATTAATGCGCTAATCTCTTTATTGCAGAATACGATTAGTAACGTGAGTGAGACAATAACGGTGGAGCAAGAAGTCGAAAATCTGAAAAACTATGTATTCATTAATCACGTCCGATACGGCGGACGCATTAAAGCGGCCTTTTACGTAGCTCCGGATTGTACGCATTATCATGTGCCCAAGCTGGTGATTCAGCCCTTTATTGAGAATGCCTTCTTCCATGGATTCATTTCCAAGGAAACAGGCACCATTCATGTGATGGTCTCCAGAGCCGGAGAGTCATTGATATGCGAGATTATGGATAACGGCGACGGGATCGAAGGATTCTCCATGGGTGAGTCGCTGCCCAATCCGAAGAATAATCGGCAGTTGTTCAGCGGTATCGGTATACGGAATGTACATGACCGCATAGAGCTGTTGTACGGGGCACCTTATGGTGTAACGATAATGAGCAAACCGGGAGAGGGGACAAGGGTTACCGTTACACTCCCGTTGATTACGAGCTAAACAATAGGGCTTAAGTGAAAGCAAGGATGTTATTTAAGTGAAAGTAGCTTCAATAGGAGGCCTTCCTGTTTTGTCAATGACAACACGGGAGGGTCTTTTTGGTGGGCAAAGCCAGAGAATGAAGCCTGACTTGTAAAATATTCAGATCAAAAAGTACAAAATCAAAAGAAATTACAAAAAAACAAATTTAATGCAAGCGGTTTCTGTAAAGGTTTTCATTGTGGCAATAAGATGACAAATCCACACAAAATTATTACTAACGAATGAAGATTTGGGAATGATAAGATGATTATATCGAAAGCAAACGCTTTCAGAAAACGTAAACAATTTACAAACAAAGAGGTTAAGGGGAGTTGAATGGTTTGAAAAAAATGTGGGTATTGATGCTCGTAACTGTTCTGTTATTGTCTGCATGTTCTTCCGGTGGAGGAGGAAATACGGCAAGTGAAGGTGAAAAAACCGCCAATGAAATTACGATTTGGGCTTGGGACAAGGCATTTAACGTAGCTGCAATGGAAGCAGCAAAAGAAGCATATCAGAAGGAAAATCCTGATCTGAAAATTAATATCGTTGAGTATGCTCAAGATGCTATTATTCAGAAGCTCAACACCGGCCTGAATTCTGGAACAAGCAGTGGTCTTCCTAACATCGTTCTAATTGAGGACTATCGGTCACAAAGCTTTTTGAGTGCATATCCTGATGCGTTTAAAGATATGTCCTCTACAATCAAAGCTTCCGATTTCGCAGAGTACAAACTGGGACCTACGGCTTTTGATGGTAAACAGTACGGTGTTCCGTTTGACTCCGGTGTAACAGGTCTCTACTACAGAACTGATCTGCTGGAGCAAGCAGGCTACAAAGCAGCTGACCTTCAGGACATCACATGGGATGATTACATCAAAATCGGTAAAGATGTAAAAGCCAAAACAGGTAAGGACCTGATCACACTTGATCCCAACGATTTGGGTCTGATCCGCATGATGATCCAATCCGCAGGCTCATGGTATTCCAAGGAAGATGGAAAAACACCTGATCTGGCTGGCAATGCAGCGCTGAAAGAAGCTTTTGTAACCTACAAAGCACTGATGGATGCAAACATCGTTAAGCTGAACTCTGACTGGAGCCAATTCGTGGCAGCATTCAACAACGGTGATGTAGCTACGATTCCTACAGGAAACTGGATTACACCATCTGTTCGTCAAGAAGCATCCCAATCCGGCAAATGGGCGGTAGCACCGCTTCCTAAAATGGCTGGACAATCGAATTCTGTACATGCTTCCAACTTGGGTGGTAGCTCATGGTACGTCATGAACAATGTTGCTGGTGCAGACCAAGCTGCTGATTTCATGGGTAAAACATTCGGTTCTGACAAACAATTGTATCAAGATTTGCTGAACAACATTGGTGCGATCGGTACGTACAAACCGGCAGCAGAAGGCGAAGCATTTGATAAAGCCGATGAGTTCTTCGGCGGACAAAAAGTATTTGCTGATTTTGCAAAATGGACACAAGAAATTCCTAGCGTAAACTACGGTATCAACACATATGCCATCGAGGACATTCTGGTTGTTGAAATGCAGAACTTCCTGAACGGCAAAGCGATTGATGACGTGCTGACTGATGCACAGAAACAAGCTGAAACACAATTACACTAAGATGATCCACGGTAACTTATAGAACCCAAGGAAGCATCGGAGCCGTTCCACTGTCTGGCGCAAGCAATAGCCGACCCGGACATGGTGGAAGGCTCCCTGGGTTCTATCTATGTTACACGGAGAGAGAGGAGCCATACTGTGAAAGCCATGAATACAGGAGACAGTCTCCAAAAGAAAAATAATTTGACTGGATGGGCTTTTATTTCGCTCGCTGTGATCGGGATCGTTGCATTTTACTTCTATCCGATGCTGCAAGCGCTGCTCTTATCGTTCAAGTCTGGTGTAGGAGCCAATCTTGAATTTACGGGCCTTGATAATTATAAACGATTATTTAGTGACACCACGTTCCGCACTGCCGTATCCAACACATTTCTGTACTTGATCATTCAAGTGCCTGTCATGATTATTCTCGGCTTGTTTATTTCCGTTTTGTTGAATGACAGTACGTTGCGCTTCCGCAGCTTTTTCCGTACTGCCATCTTTCTGCCGTGTGTAACCTCGCTGGTTGCTTACTCGGTTGTATTTAAATATCTGTTCTCTTCTGACGGAATGGTGAACCAATTCCTGATGAATCTGCACGTGATTGCTGAACCGATTCAATGGATCACTGACCCGTTCTGGGCTAAAATTACGATAATAATCGCCGTTACTTGGCGTTGGACCGGATATAACATGATTTTCTATCTGTCATCCCTTCAGAACATTGATCAGTCGATCTATGAAGCTGCACGGATTGATGGCGCGAATGCTTTCACGCAATTTTTCAAAATTACCGTTCCATTGCTCAAACCGATTATCCTGTTCACCTCCATTACATCGACGATTGGTACATTGCAAATTTTCGATGAAATTATGAACATCACCAAAGGTGGCCCGGGTAATGCGACGATGTCCATCTCTCAGTACATCTATAACCTTTCGTTCAAATATTCACCGGACTTCGGATATGCGGCAACCGTTTCGTATTCCATCGTGCTGATGATTATCGTATTGTCCATTATCCAGTTCAAAGTGGCAGGTGAGAGAAATGGCTAAAGCAAAAGCGAAACGTATATTCACGTATGTCTTCTTGTCCATCGTTGCATTTGTGTCCATCTTCCCGTTCTTCTGGATGCTCGTCAGTTCGACAAACGCTTCTGTAGATGTCACCAAAGGCAGACTGCTTCCCGGCTCATTTTTCCTGGATAACTTCAACAAATTGCTGGAGCAGACGAACCTGGTACAGGCTCTGGGGAATTCGGCGATCGTTTCAGTCATTTCCACACTCCTGGCACTGTTGATCGGTTCTCTTGCCGGTTATGGATTCGAAGTGTACCGGACGAAATCACGGGATATCGTATTTAACATTCTGTTGCTGTCCATGATGATTCCGTTCGCAGCGCTAATGGTTCCTTTATACCGAATGTTTGCTACGATTTCCGGTTTTGCACCGTTTATTGGAATCAATACGATGGCCGCCGTTATTCTGCCAACCATCACAACAGCGTTCCTGATCTTCTTCTTCCGTCAGAACACCAAAATGTTCCCGAAAGAGATGCTGGAAGCAGGCCGGATTGATGGTTTGAGCGAAATTGGTATCTTCCTGAAGATCTACATGCCAACGATGAAAACAACATATGCAGCCGCTGCGATAATCACATTCATGAGCAGCTGGAATAACTACCTGTGGCCTCTCGTGGTGCTGCAAACGCCAGACCAACAGACGATTCCGCTGTTAATCTCGAACCTCGGTTCCAGTTATTCACCGGATTATGGTGTTATCATGACCGCCATCGTCATCGCGACATTACCGACAGCGCTTGTATTCTTCATTATGCAAAAACACTTTGTCGCGGGTATGGTTGGTTCCGTCAAGTAATTTCAAGTAATGCATCTTTTTAAAAGCGTCTGAACGGACGTCAATGCAGAAAAGAGAGGAGAGGACGCCTGAAATGGCGTGCCTCTGTCTTTCTGTTTGTTTCTGTTTGTTTCGTAAAAGGAAAATAAGGATTTGCACTGAATAAGTAATAAATATATTTGTTTCAAGAGGAGAGGGAGCCGAATGAAAGAAACACAAGCAGATATCAACTGGCTGGGCGATGTGAGTGTATTTGAAGTAAACCGCCTCAACGCTTACTCGGATCATCGTTATTACCGCACGATGGAAGAAGCGAAAGCATCCGGTGCAATGGCTATGCGCTACGACCTTAACGGAACATGGAAATTTAATTACGCCATCCGTCCGGATTGCCGTCCCGAAGCTTTTTACAAGCAGGACTTCTCCAGTGACGGTTGGGATGATATTGAAGTGCCGGGGCATATTCAGCTCCAAGGGTACGGTCAGATCCAATATGTAAATACGCAATACCCTTGGGATGGGTTAAACGATCTGCGTCCACCTGCATTACCTCAGGACCAAAATCCGGTAGGCAGTTATATTCGCACATTCCATTTACCTACAGACTGGCAGAACAGTCCGGTATATATTTCGTTTCAGGGTGTGGAATCTGCATTCTATGTATGGCTCAACGGACAATTTGTCGGGTATGGGGAAGACAGCTTCACAACATCCGATTTTGATCTGACCCCCTTCCTTCAGGACGGAGAGAATAAACTGGCTGTGGAAGTGTATCAACGCAGCACAGGCAGCTGGCTGGAAGATCAGGACTTCTGGCGGTTCTCCGGCATTTTCAGAGATGTGTATCTGTATACTGTACCGGCTGCGCATATTCGAGATGTGCGGGTTGTAACGGATCTGGACAAGTCTTATACCAATGGTACACTAAACGTTGATCTTAAGCTTGAAGGTAAAGCCGCTGCGGGGGCAAAAGTGGAGGCTGAACTACGGGATGCTGAAGGCAACACGGTGAAAACGTTTGGTGGTATTGAAGTTACCAATGGTCTAGCGAGTCTTCGTGAGGAGATTGGCAAAGTAAATCTGTGGAGCGCGGAACTTCCTTATTTATATCGATTGTACATTCGTGTATATGATGCAGCTGGTGAGTTGGTGGAGGTTGTGCCTCAGTCCGTTGGTTTCCGGACATTTGAAATGATTGATAAAGTGATGCACATCAATGGTAAACGTATTGTTTTCAAAGGGGTAAACCGTCATGAGTTCAATCCGCGCCGTGGACGCGCTGTAACCAAAGAAGACATGTTATGGGATGTTCGTACCATCAAACAAAATAATATGAACGCTGTTCGTACATCTCACTATCCAAACCAAAGCCTGTGGTATGAACTGTGTGACGAATACGGATTGTATGTAATCGATGAAATGAACCTGGAGACGCACGGATCATGGCAGAAGCTTGGTGCAGTTGAGCCGTCATGGGTTATTCCTGGTGATAAACCGGAATGGCATGACATCGTTATGGATCGTGCAGTGTCGATGGTAGAGCGGGATAAAAATCATCCGTCCATTCTCATCTGGTCTTGTGGTAACGAGTCCCATGGTGGTGAAGTTATTTATAAAGTGTCTCAATACTTTAAAACAGCAGATCCGACCCGCCTCGTTCACTATGAAGGAGTCTTCCACGACCGTCGCTTTAACGAGACGAGTGACATGGAATCGCGCATGTATGCCAAACCGGCGGATATTGAGGAATTCCTTAACGCTAATCCGGAGAAACCTTATATCAGCTGTGAGTATATGCATGCCATGGGTAACTCCATTGGCGGTATGCATAAGTATACGGAACTGGAAGATAAATATCCGATGTACCAAGGCGGCTTCATTTGGGATTACATCGATCAGGCTATCTACAAAAAAGATCGTTACGGCAAGGAATTCCTAGCTTATGGTGGAGATTTCGGCGATCGTCCTTCGGACTATTCGTTCTGTGGCGACGGGATTGTGTACGCAGACCGTAAAGTGTCTGCCAAGATGCAGGAAGTGAAATTCCTGTACCAAAACATCAAGCTGTTCCCCGATCGGGAAGGTGTGAAAATCGTTAACGGTAATTTGTTTGCAGAAACGTCTGAATTCGAACTGGTATACAGTCTGGAGCATGAAGGTCACAAAGTGCTGTACGGAATACTGGACGTAAACGTAGGCCCACAAAGCGAAACTATTGTGAAGCTTCCTCTTGATGTGCAATCTCTTGCTGGTGGGGAATATGCAGTGAATACCGCGTTTGTATTAAAAGCGGATACGCTGTGGGCGGAAAAAGGCGAAGAAGTTGCCTTTGGACAGTTTATATTTACTCAGGGCAAGTCGGAAACTGCGGTGTCGGATCTGAATCTGACAAATGAAATTCAGGTAGTAGAAGGGGACGTTAATATCGGTGTAAGGGTTGGGCAAACCCATGTCCTGTTCTCCAAAGCTTTCGGTACAATGGTATCTCTGAAGCTGTCAGGCCGCGAGACGATTGCTCAGCCTCCAGTGCCGTTGTTCTGGCGTGCGACCACCGATAATGATAAGGGTACTGCCATGGGCTTCGAGCTTGGAGCTTGGTATGCTGCAAGTCTGTTACCTAGATGTGTGAATTGGAAAGCAGAACAAAACCCGAGTCAATATCGGATCGAATTCACGTACAAGCTTAATATTTCGGCAGATGTACAAGTAAAAGTGGCGTATACGGTACGCGCAGATGGAAGTGTGCATGTGCATAATACGTATAAAGGAACGGCAGGTTTGCCAGATCTTCCGATTCACGCCCTTTCCTTCAAGACTTCGCCGGACTATGAAAACGTAGAGTGGCTGGCGCTGGGACCGGAAGAAAACTATGCGGACCGTGCATTTGGCGCACGACTGGGTATCCATAGCAGCAAGGTAGCAGATACCGTTGCGCCATATCTTGTACCGCAGGAGTCGGGCAACCGCACGGGTGTACGTTGGGCGAAATTGACCGACAACGCTGGACGTGGCTTCAAAATTGAATCTTCTGCAGCTCCAGTTGAGCTGAATGTGTCTCCATATACGGCATTTGAGCTTGAGAATGCACAACATGCGTATGAGCTGCCTCCGGTGCATTATACGGTTGTAACGGTAGCCGGCAAACAAATGGGCGTAGGGGGCGACGATAGCTGGGGTGCACCGGTTCATCCGGAATACCGCATCGCCTCGGACAGCGAGCTGCAATTTGAATTTGTCATTCGTGCGCTGTAATAGGGATATATAAGATGTAGCTAAAGGACAGAGGTCTCCGCAAGTTGGGGGCCTCTTTTTTGTGATCTGAGGATGGTCTCTGAAACCGCTACCGCATCTACCTCGTACAGTACTGAACATGGGTAAAGGAGGGGCTTATTTTGAGTAGAAAAGCAAAGACAGGTGTATGGGTAACGCTGCTGGTCATATTGGGCATCATCGTGGGATGTTTCATCTGGTATTTCAACACGGCTTCAGGTGAACGTGCGCTGAAAACGATGCGGTCCAATAACTCCGGCGGTCTGGAACGCGTGGTTAAAGTTTACAGTGACTCGGGAGAGTTGATTCATACGTATGAAGGTAAGATTGATTTACAGGATACAGAGTATGGGAACAAGGTACTTTTTGATCTGGATGGCAAGCGGATTGTAATCTATAACGCGACCGTGATAAGTGAAGAGAAGTAAATGGGGGGCGGTGTGGAGAGTTTAGACACGAGTATTCCGATGACACTCTTTCGCTGATATGGTAAAATTAAGAAAATTAGATGGTTGAGAGGTGAGAGGCATGTTCTTGGAGATGTTGTTGATCCTGATTGCCATACTGGGAATGGGCGCGTTTTATTGCTTAATCGCTTATTTCCTGATTCGTCTCATTTCCAGAAAAGCATTCAAGCGCACGTTAACCAAGTATGAAGCAATTGAAATATTGGTATGGGCAGCCATGGCGTTTTTCGCAATCGTGATGATTAAAAATCAGTCATGGAATATCTTTTTGCCTATAGCTCTCCTTATGATTACAATGAATAACTTGCGCCGTTCAAATCGGAAGTACATAGAGATGAGCAAAGAGATGAACAATGAGGGGACTTAATATAATACTTGCTTTGGTTCAAGTACATAATATGGGATAACAAAAAGAAGCCCTCTTTCGAGAGCTTCTTTTTCATGGGAGAGGAGAAACCGGACGAAGAGCTTATGGGGAAACGTAAGTCTTCTCCGCGGTTGTCTACGACACTTGTGATGTCGATAATTACAGGATGGCCTGGAAGTTTCCTTTTTATACATCTTCGTCAACAATTTGGTCAACAATTTTCTTGAGCGAAAGCAGACGGACTATTTTTCAAACTGAACCCGATTGTGGTACGATAGCTTTATCAATAAACTTACATAGAGAGAAAAGGTGACTCATCAGTGAGAGTGGTATCTGGGAGTGCGAAAGGCAGACCGCTGAAGGCTGTTCCTGGCACAGGAACGCGGCCGACCACCGACAAGGTGAAGGAAGCGTTGTTTAGTATGATTGGCCCTTATTTTGAGGGTGGAACAGCATTGGATCTGTTTGCAGGCAGTGGTGGTCTCGGTATTGAGGCGCTGAGCCGCGGCATGGACAAGGCTGTTTTTGTTGACTTGGAATCGAAGAGTATTGAAGTGATACGTGCGAATCTGAAGGCAACCAAGTTGGAAGATCAGGCGGCTATATACCGGAATGATGCCAGTCGTGCATTGAAGGCACTCGCCAAGCGAAGCACTCAATTTGATCTCGTATTTCTGGATCCGCCCTACCGTATGAAAAATGGGGACGAGTTAATGCTTACGATGCACGAGCTGGATCTGCTTGAACCGGAAGCGACCATCGTGCTTGAATATGAATCCAAATATAATTACCCTGAGCAATTCGGCCCGTTTGAACAAACGCGCAAGGCATTGTATGGGGAGACAGCTGTATCCATCTATCATTATGCACCTGCTGCAACAACAGAAGATGGAGAACCTAGCCCAGCGGAAGAGGAGGCTCCTCATGAGTGAAATGATACATCGTCAGGAACGAATTGCCGTATATCCAGGGAGTTTTGATCCCGTAACCATGGGCCATCTGGACATTATCGCCCGGGCGTCGAAGCAGTTTGATCGCGTCGTTGTGGCTGTATTGAATAATATGAGCAAAAATCCATTGTTTACGGTGGAAGAACGCAAGAGTCTCATTACGGAAGTCACGAGTCATCTGCCGAATGTGGAAGTGGACAGCTTCCGTGATCTGACGGCGAATTATGTACGGCAAAAAGATGCTCAGGTCATTGTCCGCGGCATTCGCTCGGTGACGGATTTTGAATATGAGCTGCAGTTGGCTTCGACCAACAGCAAGCTGAACCCGGATGCGGAAACCATCTTTATGATGACCAATCCAAAGTATTCTTATCTGAGCTCCAGCATCGTCAAGGAAATTGCCCACTACCACGGAGATGTCACCGATCTGGTCTCACCTGAAGTGGAAGCTGCGCTGCGTCAAAAAATTAGCGAGAAAAACGGCGGTTGAACCAGAAGGTCAGCCCGGACAGGCTGATCATGACGGTAAGCAGTAATGCCAAACCGACACCGGCAGCAGGAAAGCCGCTCCAGACAGCCTCGATGATGTCTGAGGTGTTCATGCCAACCAGGGATTGTTTGTTCAGAAATGGTGCCAAACGGTTGCCTGAAGTGGTCTGGAAAGTGGTCCACACCTCGGAGCTGTAACGGCTGAATGGCAGCCACAGCAGCAAGCTGATTGAAAATGCAACCAACGCATGAAGCAGGCGGACTCCGGCAAAATACAACATGGACGTTGTTGCAAGTCCCGCAGATTTCAGCACGGCGGAGACTTGCAAAAGGGAGCACAGACCTCCCCAGCCAAGAACGGCTGCAAGCAAAGATATCAGGAGAACGGGTGTCAGTGGACTCTGACTCAAGTGATAGGTTCCGAGATGGAGCTCCAGTAGTGAGGGCCAAAAAGTTACGGAAGTATCCGGGGTGATATAGAGCGTGAGCAGCCGAACAAATACGGCAAACACAATCATATATCCTCCGGTCATCATTAACGTTTGCACAGCTTGGGAGACCGTGTCACCAAGCAATTTGCCGAACCCGCGCCCGTCACGTTCCTGGGCGTCACGGGCTGCAAGCATCATCTGGGACCACAGACTACGCTTTTTGAGTGAAGCAGTGTGGCTCGCAGATGTGAGTTTTTTTGGATCGGAAGCAACCTTATTGCTTTCCAAATCAGCAGATGAAATGACGATACGGGTATTTTTTGATTTCACAGGCAGAAGACGTACTCCGATCATGGTAGCGATCCAGCCACTAACCCAGTGAACGATCAGAAGGAAATATCCGGCCGCAGGCTGGTGGAGAAAAGCTGCACCAATGACAAGTATAATCATCAGTGGATTGGCGAAATGAGCTGCTGCTGCCACAATACCCGCCTGTTTGGCGGTAATTTGTTGATCCTGCGCTAATCGGGATGCGGTATCCGCTCCTGCTGGAAAGCCGCCACACATGCCGACCGCAATAGCCAGTCCGGCTTTACCTGGCAGGCGGAACCAGCGCTGCATCAAAGGGCCTAGCAAGACGCCAAGCGCGTGGGTGAAGCCGAATGCAGTCAGCATTTGGGATAACATCAGGAATGGAAGCATGGCAGGAAAGATGATTTTCCACCAAATATCCAAACCTTGGATAGAGGCATCAAATGCATCTTTCGGAGATACAACTACTGCAACTACCAGCAATAAAGCGCCGGTACTCAGAAGTACTGTTCTTAACGGTCCAGAGCCCGCAATTTCGCTCTGCATTGTCATTGTTTCACCTCATATGGATAGTGCCGCATACACTCGGCCAGGATTGGTTGTGGACGG
Organism: Paenibacillus sp. UMB7766-LJ446; assembly: GCF_030226665.1. Lineage (NCBI taxonomy): Bacteria > Bacillati > Bacillota > Bacilli > Caryophanales > Paenibacillaceae > Paenibacillus > Paenibacillus sp. UMB7766-LJ446. The sequence goes on along the minus strand of NZ_JASOYM010000022.1, from coordinate 28,356 downwards.
CCGAATGACGCCCGTGGGCGCTTCGGCCTTGACCGGATAGGCTACTGTAAACAGCGGCCTATCCGGCCTGTACCATTGTATGCAAAAGCATGAGAGTGTTAGACTTATAATTATTGAAAGATACGCAAAGAACGGGGGCTCATGCAATGAATCGGATTCGGAAATCTGGCGGATTCAGAGCTTCGATCTTTGTGATCGTGGTCGCTCTAGTCGTCTATGTTGCGGTATATATGCCAACGCCATATATCATTTATATGCCAGGCAGTGCCGATGAAGTAAAACCGATGGTTACCGTGAAAGAGGGGGATAAGGAAGAACGCGGTGTGTTTATGATGACGACAGTGTCGGCAACATATGCCAATGTGTTTTTGCTAGGAACCTCTTTGTTTAATCGAAATGCACAAGTGGATAAAAAAGAAGATCGACTGCGCGGCAAAAGCGAAGCGGAATATTCTGCCGAACAGGTCTGGTTCATGAGTGATTCGCAATCCTCGGCAATGGAAGCAGCTTATGAGCAAGCGGGAGTGAAATACTCGATCGTTCCTGAGCATATTTTTGTATTTGGACTGTCTGAAGATCCAAAACCTAAGGGAGATATTGAGCCCGGAGATATTATTTTGGGTGTAGACGGAACGGCAACTCCGGACAATACGGTGCTCTCTGAGCTGTTGAAGAACAAAAAGGTCGGAGATACGGTTGAGATGCAATTGGAGCGAGGTGGGGAAACCATCAGCCGCGATGTTCAACTGATTGAAGTGAAAGACAGCAAAACGGGTGAAACTCGCCCGGCATTGGGTGTCATGATCGGTGCGGTACAGAAGGTCAAGGCAGAAGATCCGGATAAACAGATATCTTTCACGGATACTCAGGTAGGTGGCCCATCTGCCGGACTGATGTTCACCCTGGAGATTTATAATCAGTTGACCCCTGGAGATTTGACGAAAGGTCACCGAATTGCTGGCACAGGCACGATTAACAAAGAAGGTGTGGTTGGCGCAATTGGTGGCGTTGTACACAAAATTGTTGCCGCAGATCGGAAAGAAGCAGAAATTTTCTTTGTGCCGAAGGACAATTATAAGGAAGCTGAAGCCAAGGCTGAACAGATTGGTACCAAAATGAAACTTGTCCCTGTTAGCACGGTGGATGACGCACTGGCTTATCTGAAAACCTTGTCCGTCAAATCATAAAACGATCATTATTCGTGAATTGGATGGCTGAAAGAATACTTGAATAATGTAGAAACCCCCTATTGCAACGATGTCGAATCGGTGTGCAATAGGGGGTTTTTGGTTGAATAATGGATATCATATAACAAATCATCAACAGAGTGTGATCACTCTCATATCAGTAGACGGGGATTGCATTAATTCAGTTGAAAATTGGAAAAACCTGGTGGGTTGATCCGACTGAACAATGATGTTGAGGGCTGCGAATGGTTATGTTCATTCCGCTATGGATATGACTGAATGTAAAGCTAGAGCCTCACAGGCGGTTCATAGTAGTCGCTGTACATGATGCGCGTATCGACGTGTTCGCAGGCGAGTGTGTATGCTGCCTGAGCTTGTACATCCAGCTCCAGCTGGTTATGGACAAAGGTCGATGGTTTCAGCAGCACAGGCAGAGAAGCCGTCTTTTTCATGTGTTTCAAGAGGCTCTGTCCTTGTGCATTAAACCCTAGCACCCGCAGATATCCTGGACCTTCAGCCAGTTTCTCGGGTGAACACTCGGCCTTAGTATGGTTCAGCAGCAAATGGGTCAGCATGCGCTGCAGCTTTGTGCGTGTGTACCGTTTCGTCTTAAGCGCGTTCAGCAACGCTTCGACTGAAGGCTCCGGCAGCTGAGCAAGCGTGCGGCTCAGCCGGTGTTCGAGCCCTTCCGTGACCTCGGCGATCTGCTCCAGCTCGGAGGCACGGCGGGTGGCCGCGATGTGCAGCAGCGGCTGTGCAAAGCGCTCCCAGTGCACGGGAGCGCGCCCCTCCTGCCATTCGCGCCGCAGAATGGCAAGGGTTGCCGCCGGCACGTATGGCGCGGCGGCTTCGGGCCCGTCCGCCATCAGCAGGCGGCGGACGGCGGTTGCACTGGCGATCGCCCCGGGTCCGGGCGTCGCCTCGTGATACGCGGCACCGGTACGCGCCGCCGTAAAGGGCTTGATCGCGCTGCCCAGCCGTTGCAGCGCGATCAGGTAGTGCAGCCCAAGCGAATTGTTGGGCTGTCCCAGCAGTGCAGCGGCGTCGTCCGCATCGACGCCGCCAGGCGCCAGTGCTGCCGCCGCACCTGCGTATGCGGCGGGGTAGCTGGCGCCTTCCCGCAGGCGGCGCGCGATATCCTCGCGCAGCCCTGCGGGTTCCACAGCCAGCACACGCGCAATGCGCTGCAAGCTGTCCAGGTCGCCGGACTCGCTGCCGAAGCAGAGCGAGTCCACAGCGCCGGTGCGGTGCAGCAGCGACACCGCACCAAAGGCGAACCACTCGGCCGGTTGTACAGCATAGGCAACCGGCAGTTCAATTACAAGATCGGCGCCAGCATGCAGCGCCATCTCGGTGCGTGCCCTTTTGCCCACGATGGCGGGTTCGCCGCGCTGGAGAAAAGGGCCGCTCATCACGGCCACAACAACGTCTGCTCCACTAAGCCGCCTTGCTTCACTCAGATGGTAGACATGTCCATTATGTAAAGGATTATATTCAACAATGACGCCAACGGCTTTCATATGGGAACGCGCTCCTTTCGGTAACAATACAATCGGAAAGAAATTTTTCACTTCCTGGCCCGATAACATACGAGCTCATCTTGTTCCATAATAGGCCATGGATATCCCTTTGTTCAAATCATGAAGCAATATAATAAAACGAAATAGACATGAATTCTTCTCATGGATAGAGTTTAAATCTGCTCACAAAATGCATGACTTGTAGTTTAGCCTATAGTAAGCCTATAATGTACCAGGGATTGAATGAGGTTCGGGATCTTCATTTTCTAAAGGGTGTAAAGTTAAAAGTGTTGACAAACGTCTTGAAAAATCGGTATAATGATTTTTGTTTGTTAAGTCAATTTCATAATATTTTTAACGATGATTCGTCAGAATACATACAGTCAGGAATATGATGTGTTGCAAGAGTCAGGCTTGACCTGTATAACTGCGTAAGGCGTTTAACTTTAATTATGAGATTGGTTTCGTTTGGAGTGATGGGAAATGTTAATGCCATTTCGCAAAGTGGCTACCAGTGACCGACCCCTGCAGTTCAATGAACAGTGGGATATCAAGGAACTGGTTTCTAACCGACAGGATATCACAGCCGTTACCCCGCTGACTGCGGATTTATCTGCAGAGTACAGAGAGGGCGACGTTGTGGATGTTCATGGCAAACTGACAGCAGGAGTGGACATGTTATGCTCCCGATGTCTCAAGCCGATTAATGAACATTTTCATATTGATTTTCATGAGCAATTCAAGCAGGGGAAACAGCCAGAGGAATTGCCCGAAGATGACGATACTTTCTACGTGGATGGAGAGAGCGTTGATCTGAAAGGTTATGCCGAGGAAGCTTTTCTGCTGGATCTTCCGTTTATACCGCTATGCAGCGATACATGCAAAGGGTTATGCCCCAAGTGTGGCCATGAGCTGAACGAAGGTGACTGCGGTTGTGATAACCAAGTTATCGATCCGCGGCTTGCAGGGCTCAAGGATTTTTTTAAATGAGCATGAGTGAAAATCGAACATTGTAACAACTACCTGCAAAGGTTGATTTTGATAAGGAGGTGGGAATAATGGCAGTACCTCAACGGAGAACGTCCAAGACGCGTCGCGACAAACGTCGCACTCACTTTAAATTGGCTGTACCGGGCATGGTGAAATGTGAACAATGTGGCGAACTTAAACTTAGTCACCACGTGTGCAAAGTGTGCGGAACGTACAAAGCAAGAGAGATCATCTCTCAATAATAGCTAGACATCAAGTAGCACTTCATTTCGATGAGGTGCTACTTTTTTTAGACCATAACATCGCAAGATGGACCACTTCTACCTGTATTCTATCTCCTTGAATTGAATTCAACAAAACGATTTTCATATTTTAGTAATGCACCGTACTGGCTGTGTTCGGGACTGTGAGACCAGGCGCCGCAAGGCAGGATTGTTTTTGTTCAGCCAGCCTTTCTTTTTGACACGGGATGAGATATACTATAGTTTAGTACCAGGTTCTAAGATTTGACGTTACATAAACATGAACCATGATTCGTGTGAGAACGACCCTGCTGAACAGGGATGCAACTATAGAAGCACGTGGAAGAATGTCGAACTGACCGGATGGGGCGGTTCCTTAAACGATACAGCGGGGGGTGTCAGGCATCGAACGTGTACCGAAGAGACAGAGGCAGCAGCAGTTGACCAAAATGATCGAAGACAACCCGTTTGTGACGGATCAGGAACTTACACGCCAATTGAAGGTGAGTATTCAGACGATTCGTCTCGACAGGCTTGAGCTTGGGATTCCCGAGCTGCGAGAGCGGATGAAGCTGATGGCCGAGCGTTCCTACGATCAGGTGCGCTCCTTGCCCCTGCATGAGATTATCGGTGATATTGTGGACCTGCAGCTGGACAAGAGCGGGATTTCATTGTTTGAAATAAAGGAAGAACATGTATTTTCAAGAACGGGCATCGCTCGGGGGCACTATGTCTTTGCACAGGCTAACTCTCTGGCAGTAGCCGTTATCAATGATGAGATCGCTTTGACGGCTTCCGCAGACATTCGTTTTGTCCGTTCGGTTCATTTGGGAGAGAAATGTATTGCGAAGGCATATGTGAGATCGATCCCGGGTCAAAAGGGTAAAGCGAAAGTGGAAGTTTTTACTTACGTGGGTGAAGAAATGGTGTTTCAAGGCAACTTTGTAATCTACCATTCAGGTGGAGAAGACAGCGTAGAAGGAGGTCATATGGAATGAAAATCGTCATTGATGCCATGGGAGGCGACAACGCACCTGTGGCAACAGTAGAAGGTGCGATCGCCGCAGCTACGGAATGGGCGGATACACAGATCGTTCTGGTCGGCGATGAAGCCAAGCTGGAACCTCTTCTGAGTAAGTCGGGCGCTAAACCTGCCAATCTGACGGTTCGGCATGCTTCCGAAGTGATTGGGTCGGATGACGAGCCAGTTAAGGCTGTCCGGCGCAAAAAGGATGCCTCCATGGTAGTCGCAGGCCGGATGTTGAAGGAAGGCGAAGCGGATGCCATGATCTCCGCGGGCAATACCGGAGCACTGATGACAGCCGGATTGCTTGTGGTCGGTCGTATGGAAGGCATTGAGCGCCCGGCACTTGCGCCCATGATTCCTACGATTGATGATGTGGGTGTACTGGCACTTGATCTCGGAGCGAATATGGATGCGAAACCGGAACACCTTGCACAGTATGGTCTGATGGGAAGCTTGTATCGGCAAAAAGTGCAGGGAATTGCTTCGCCAAGAGTTGGCCTGCTCAATGTGGGAACGGAACCGGGTAAGGGGAATGAGTTGACCAAACATGCATATCCTTTGCTGGAGCAACTTCCGATTCGTTTTGTTGGTAACGTAGAGGCCCGTGACGTGCTAACAGGTGCGTGTGATGTACTTGTGTGTGATGGGTTTGCCGGAAATATATTGCTGAAATCGCTTGAAGGCACAGCAGGTGCCATTTTCGCTCTGCTTAAGGAACAATTCTCATCATCTCTCAAAAGCAAACTGGCTGCTGCTGTGCTTATGCCTGAGCTGCGTGGTTTGAAACGGAAACTGGATTATACCGAGCATGGTGGTGCACCGCTCCTCGGTCTGAGCAGACTTGTGGTGAAAAGCCATGGATCGGCTGATGGCAATGCCATCAAAAATGCTGTGCGCCAAGCACGGATTGCAGTACAGAACCAGCTGGTGGAGAGCATATCTAAGGAAATTAGCGGGAAGTGAGTGACGACATGAATAATTTGCGCCCGGTAGGGGTTATCGGTACAGGCAAATATGTACCTGAGAAAATTTTGACAAACAGCGATTTGGAGAAAATGGTCGATACGAATGATGAGTGGATCGTCAGTCGTACAGGAATCAAGGAGCGTCACATCGCTGCACCGGATCAGGCAACTTCGGATCTGGCATACGAGGCGGCTGTCAAAGCACTTGAATCTGCTGGAATGACTGGTAGTGATCTCGATCTAATTATTGTGGCTACCATTACACCGGACTCTTCGTTCCCATCTACTGCTTGTATTTTGCAAGATAAGCTTGGTGCCAAGGGCGCTGCGGCATTTGACTTGTCTGCTGCCTGCTCGGGATTTGTATATGGTCTGGCGACAGCAACCAGCTTCATCAAAAGTGGCATGTACAATAATGCACTTGTTATTGGTGCAGATTGTTTGTCTCGTATTACCGACTATACCGACCGTAACACCTGTGTGCTGTTTGGCGATGGTGCAGGCGCGGTTATCGTGGGTGAAGTACCGGAAGGCCGTGGATTCAAATCATTCGATCTCGGAGCTGAAGGTGCAGGCGGAAGCCTGCTTCAAATGGAGGGCGGCGGTTCACGTCTGCCTGCATCCGCAGAAACGGTTGAGAACAAAAAACATTACATTTACATGAATGGCCGTGAAGTGTTTAAATTTGCAGTACGGGTGATGGGTACAGCGACAGTCGAAGTGCTGCGCAAGGCTGGTCTGGAACGTACGGACGTGGATTTGTTTGTTCCTCACCAAGCCAATATCCGGATTATCCAATCTGCAATGCAGCGACTAGAACTTCCAGAAGAGAAAGTTGTGGTCAACGTGGATAAATACGCCAACACATCTGCAGCTTCCATCCCGCTTGCTTTGGTTGAAGCCGCTGAAGAAGGTCGCATGAAAGCCGGGGATACTGTCCTGATGGTAGGTTTCGGTGGCGGACTGACGTGGGGCGCATCCGTACTTGTTTGGTAAACTAGACAGCTGGGAGAGTTGAATGGCATGGGTAAAATAGCATTTGTATTTCCCGGACAGGGATCGCAGGCTGTAGGCATGGCTAAGGACGCGTATGAGTCCGTGCCTGCGGCAACAGAAATTTTTCGTACAGCGGACGAAACGTTGGGTTTCTCGCTGAGTAACCTGGTATTCGAAGGACCAGAGACCGAGTTGAAACAAACATCGAATACGCAACCGGCTCTGCTGACAGCCAGTATCGCATTGCTTGAGACTTTTAGAGAAAAAGGAGTTCAGCCTGATTTTACAGCTGGACACAGCCTTGGTGAATACAGTGCACTGGTAGCAGCGGGCGTTCTTTCGTTCGCGGATGCGGTAAGTATTGTGCGTGCACGCGGTCAATATATGGAACAGGCTGTTCCGGGTGGACAGGGAGCGATGGCTGCTGTATTGGGTGCGGATCGGGAAGCGCTGGGGGTGCTTTGCCGGGACGTATCCGAAAGTGGTCATGCAGTTGAACTAGCGAATATAAATTGTCCGGGACAAATCGTGATCTCCGGTGTGAAGGAAGGGGTAGCTGCTGTCGCTGAACGGGTCAAGGAAGCGGGCGGCAAACGTGCCATCACACTTGAAGTAAGCGGTCCGTTCCACTCGTCCTTAATGAAGGATGCTGCAGAGAAGCTGGCTGAGAAACTGAAAACTGTTTCGTTCTCACCCGGGACGGTCCCTGTAGTCGCAAATGTGACTGCAAGACCTGTGGAGGACGGTAAGGTACAGGATTTGTTGACAGCACAGGTCTATTCTCCGGTTTTATGGGAAGACAGTGTGACATGGCTTATTGAGCAAGGTGTGGATACCTTTATCGAGATTGGTTCTGGCAGTGTGTTAACAGGTTTGATTAAAAAAACAGATAAAACCGTTAAACTGTACAATGTAAACAGTCTTGAGACGCTCGAAGCAACGGCAGCTGCACTAATTTGATTAACCATGATTAGATTTGGGGAAAGGAGGAATGATTATGTCTAAACCATTACAAGGCAAAAATGCGCTCGTTACTGGTGCATCTCGTGGCATTGGGCGCAGTATTGCACTCGCTTTGGCCGAGGCAGGCGCCAACGTGGCGGTAAATTATGCGGGCAGTCAAGCGGCAGCTGAGGAAGTAGCGGAAGCAATTCGTGCCAAAGGTGTCGAGGCCATAACGATACAAGCGAATGTAGGCCAGATGGACGAAGCCGAGCAAATGGTCAAAGCTACGATTGAAGCGTGGGGCAACGTTGATATTCTTGTTAACAATGCTGGAATTACCCGTGATAATCTGATCATGCGCATGAAAGAAGAGGAATTCGATCAGGTGATCGAAACCAATCTCAAAGGGGTGTTTAACTGCCTTAAGGCAGTTACGCGTCCAATGATGAAGCAACGGTCTGGAAGAATTATTAACATCTCCTCGGTTGTGGGTGTGCTCGGAAATGCTGGACAAGCGAACTATGTTGCTGCCAAGGCAGGGGTCATCGGTTTGACAAAGGCATCTGCACGTGAGCTTGCCTCCCGCGGCATCACAGTGAACTGCGTTGCACCAGGATTTATTGAGACCGATATGACGAAGGAACTGTCCCAGGAGATTGTGGACAATATGTTGAACGGCATTCCGTTGTCCCGTCTGGGTCAGCCGGATGAAATTGCCGGTGTTGTCACGTTCCTGGCTTCAGAAGCTTCATCTTATATGACAGGGCAGACACTGCATGTTGATGGTGGCATGTACATGTAATTCTTCCCGGACTTGAACAATAGTCGGGGAACAGGCGCTGGACGATCCGAAATGCCGGAAAAAGGCCGGGTTCCCCGGCCGGGAGCCGCATATGTCTTCTATGGCATTTTGCCTGCGATTCTCGTATAATACCAAGGAGGAGGTGAACCGGATGTCCGATGTATTGGAGCGTGTAAAACGCATCGTCGTCGACCGCTTGGGCGCAGACGAAGCTGAAGTTACACTTGAAGCATCTTTCAAAGAAGATTTGGGTGCTGATTCTTTGGATGTAGTGGAATTGGTCATGGAATTGGAAGATGAATTCGATTTGGAAATCTCTGATGAAGATGCAGAAAAAATCACGACCATAGGTGAAGTTGTAAACTACATACAATCTCATACCTAAAGTCAATTCAGTCCCGCTCCTGTTTTCGAACAGGCGGGACTTCTCATCATTCATTGGTTTTTCTCATTCCGCAAGCGGCGCCGGTCAAACGGATCTTCGGATCATGCTTGGCTAGACGTCTGCTTGCGGATATTCCCACAAAATACTTGCGTAATGCAGTCGATATAGAGGTGAGTTGGTTTGAAACAAAGAGTTGTAATTACCGGAATGGGCGTAATGACATCGCTCGGAAAAGATTTGGAAACGTTCTGGGGAAGTTTAATGGCAGGCAAGTCCGGAATCTCTCAGATTGAGGCGTTTGATGTAAGTGAATACACCACTCAAATTGCAGCCGAGATCAAGGATTTCAACCCGGAAGAGTACATGGATCGCAAAGATGCACGTAAAATGGATCGATTTGTTCAATTCGCTGTTGCAGCTGGCTTCAAAGCCGTTGAAGACAGTGGTCTGAAAATTGACGAGAACATTGATGCAGAGCGCTTCGGTGTGTCCATCGGATCAGGTATCGGTGGATTGGGTACTTGGGAAGATCAACATAATGCATTGTTGCAAAAGGGTCCTAAACGCGTAAGCCCATTTTTCATTCCGATGATGATCTCCAACATGGCTTCTGGCCAAATGTCGATTTCTCTCGGGGCGAAAGGTCCTAACATCAACGTGGTAACAGCCTGTGCTACAGGAACACACTCCATTGGAGATTCCTTCAAGCTGATTGCAAACGGAGATGCGGACGCGATGATCTGCGGTGGTGCAGAAGCGACGATCAGACCAACCGGTCTGGCTGGGTTCTGTGCAATGCGTGCCATGTCTACACGTAATGATGATCCTGCCAAATCAAGCCGTCCTTTTGACACCGAACGTGACGGATTTGTCATGGGTGAAGGAGCGGGTGTTCTGATCCTTGAATCCCTTGAGCATGCTCAAAATCGTGGTGCCCGTATTTATGGTGAAGTTATTGGTTACGGTCTCACCGGTGATGCACATCACATGACGGAGCCAGATCCAGACGGAGCAGCTCGTTGCATGAAGATGGCATTGCGTAATGCTGGTATCGAACCGGAAGAAGTGGACTACATCAACGCACACGGAACATCAACTCCTGTAGGTGACAGATCCGAAACGCTTGCGATCAAAAAAGCGTTTGGCGATCATGCGTACAAGCTTGCGGTGAGTTCAACCAAATCGATGACAGGTCATATGCTTGGTGCTGCTGGTGGTGTTGAAGCCGTAATCTGCGGATTGTCGCTGACACATCAGACGCTTGCTCCAACAATCAACCTGGAAAATCAGGACCCGGAATGTGATCTGGACTACGTTCCAAACGTTCCACGTCAAACTAAAGTCAATATTGCCATGTCCAATTCATTTGGGTTCGGCGGTCACAATGCCACCATTATTCTCAAAAAATTTGAAGCATAAGGGGCTAGTTCGTTTGAGTGAAGATCTGAAGCAGTTACAACACAAACTTCAAATCAAATTTGACAACAGGCAGCTTTTAAAACAAGCGTTTACCCATGCTTCTTATGTAAACGAACACCGGTTCAGTCAGCATCAGGATAACGAACGTCTGGAGTTTCTGGGCGATGCGGTACTGGAACTGACTGTGTCGGAATACTTGTATCACTTGTTTCCTAACCGGCCGGAGGGTGAATTAACTAAGTTGCGGGCATCGATTGTCTGTGAGCCTTCCCTCGTCAAATTTGCTGAAGCGTTGGGTTTTGGGCAGTATGTACTTCTTGGTAAAGGTGAGGAACTGACAGGAGGACGAACAAGACCGGCTTTATTAGCGGATGTGTTTGAATCTTTCATCGGTGCATTATATCTGGATCAGGGATTGGCGCCTGTCCGGACATTTCTGGATCAGCATGTATTTCCGTTAATCGTTCTGGGTAGCAAGCTTCAAATGAGCGATTACAAAACGGAATTGCAGGAACTCACTCAGCATCACAATATGGGAGCTCTTGAATACCGTATCGTTGAGGAACGGGGCCCTGCCCATGAACGGGAGTTTGTCTCCGAGGTCCATATGGGTCAAGAACGGCTTGGCAGAGGTACAGGACGTTCCAAAAAGGAAGCCGAGCAGCAGGCTGCATCCGCAGCACTGGATCGACTGAAGCTTCCGGAAGCCTGAGCTTTACCGTAAGCGCATAGACAAACGAAGAGCAAAGAGCAGCCCGCGGGTCCGCCTGGCGGAATTTATCGGCCGGACTGCTTTTTGCTCTTTTTTTTGTAAGGAGGATCAGGATTTGCTTTTCTTGATCGATAACTAGGCGCTGAATGCAACACTTGAAATTTGCAAGAGGAGGTGACGGGAAACCCTATGTTTTTAAAACGGATTGAACTGGGTGGATTCAAGTCATTCGCCGACAAAACGGAAATGGAATTCGTTCGTGGTATAACCGCTGTTGTAGGCCCGAACGGAAGTGGGAAAAGTAACATTTCAGACGGCATACGCTGGGTTCTTGGGGAACAAAGCGCCAAATCACTGCGTGGTGGCAAGATGGAGGATATCATTTTTGCCGGCAGTGATGCACGGAAGGCTGTTAATTATGGTGAAGTTTCATTGACGCTGGATAACGAAGATCATGCACTTGCTTTGGATTTTGGTGAAGTGACGGTAACGCGTCGTGTACATCGCAGCGGAGACAGTGAATATTTTATCAACAAGCAGTCCTGTCGTTTGAAGGATATTACGGAATTGTTTATGGATACCGGAATCGGCAAGGAAGCCTACTCGATTATTGGACAGGGACGAATCGAAGAGATTCTGAGTACCCGTTCAGAGGATCGCAGGGGGATCTTTGAAGAGGCATCAGGTATTGTTAAATATAAATCACGCAAACGGGATGCTACTCGCAAACTGGATGAGACGGAACAGAATTTATTGCGGATTCATGATCTGGTCACCGAGTTGGAAGACCAGATTGGTCCGTTAAAGGAACAATCGGAAAAAGCGATCCATTACAAGGAATTGCGTGGACAGCTGAAATCCCAGGAAATTTCCATGTACGTGTATCAGATCGAACAAATTCATGCTTCCTGGAGCAAAGCAAATCAACGACTCGAATCGTTGAAACAAGAAGAAGTCGGGTTGGCTGCCATCGTCTCCACTCATGATGCCAAGCTGGAAAGTGATCGGATTGCACTGCGCACGCTGGAAACGGAGACAGAACAGCTGCAATCCGCCTTACTGCAATTCAGTGAAGCAACGGAGAAAAGCGAAGGTCTCGGGGAACTGCTCAAGGAGCGTTCACGTCATTTGCAGACAAACCAGGAACAGCTTAAAGTGACGCTTGCTGCTAGTGAAGAGAGACATCGGGAGCGTGAAGCCGAGTTACTTGCATTACGCGAAAAGTTTGCCAAACTTGAGCTTGAACTGAATGACGTGAGAAACCGTCTTTCCGAGGAAGAGGCCAAACTCATCGGCGTCACTGGCGGTATCAGCCAACAGCAGGAGGAAAGCCTTAAGGGCAACCTGCTGGAACTGATGAATCAGATGGCCCAGACACGAAACGAAATTCGTTACGCGGACCAACAGAAAGAGACGTTGGAACGGCGAATGAATCGCGCGACGGAGGAATCCGGCAAGTGGGAAGGCCAGAAGGAAACGCTGGAAGCCCGCAAAACGGAGATTGAGAAAAAAGTCGTTCGCTTGGGCAAGGAAATCAGTGATCTGCGCGGTGGATACATTACGGAAAGTGAACGTCTCCAGTCGTTGCAGAAGCTGCTCGAAGAAAGCCGGGGAACTGTCCGTAAGTGGGAGCAGAAGCGTGAGGCCCAGGTTTCCCGTCGCGATACAATGAAAGAAATGCAGGATGATTTTGACGGTTTCATGCTGGGTGTCAAAGAAGTACTTAAGGCATCACGCAAAGGTACACTGAGCGGGGTTCATGGAGCTGTTGCAGAACTCGTTAAAGTACCTGAGAAGATCGAACTTGCGGTAGAGACAGCGATGGGTGCTTCCCTGCAGCATGTCGTCATGGAGAATGAATCAGTATCCAGACAGGCAATTGCATTTCTGAAGCAACGTCAATTGGGCAGAGCTACGTTCCTCCCGCTGGATGTTATTCGTCCACGTACCATTGGTGCGGGTGAACGTTCAATGATCGAAGGCATGGATGGATTTGTGGGCATTGGTGCGGATCTCGTACAATACGAATCCCGATATGCTTCGATCATTGGAAGCTTGCTCGGAAATGTGATTATTGCGGAAAAGCTGGAGGATGCTAACAAAATCGCGGCTCGCTGCCAATATCGTTTCCGGGTCGTAACTCTGGAAGGCGATGTGGTTAACGCAGGGGGTTCGATGACTGGTGGTAGCCAGCATAAGAAAAATGTAAGTCTGCTCAGCCGAAAACGGCAGCTGGACCAACTGGATCAGGATATTTTGGATACCGAAAATCAAATAGTAAAACTGCATCGCAGTGTGGATGATGTGAAAATTCAACTGGAGCAGTGTCAGAATAAGTTGGACGAGCTGCGCCAGTCAGGAGATGACACCCGAAATGCAGAGCAGCAGGCTTCAATGGAAATGAAGCAGGTTGAGCATGAGCTGCGTCACGTACTGGAACAGGTTGCGGTAGCCGGGCAGGAAAAGAGCGGGTTTACCGAGGAAATCAAAGAGATGGATACAGCCCGCGATGTCGCAGTGAAGAAGCTGGAGCAGCTTGAGGAAGAAGAGAAGGCGACCCATCGTGCCATTCATGCCGCAGAATTCGCGCGTAAAGCGAATGAATCCGCGAAGGAGGAATTGCAGACCCAGCTCACCGAACTGAAAGTTCGAGAAGGTAAACTGGATCAGGAGCGATTCTCCAATGAGGAGCAATTGAGGCGTCTGGAGCGTGAAGTGGAATCACTGGTGAAGGATCTTCGTCAAAATCGCACGCTGCTGGCCTCCATGGAAGCCGATCTGAAGAAAACAGAGACTGAGAGTGTTAAACAGATTGAAGATCTGAACCAATACAAGCTGAAAAAAGCGGAATCTGCACAGGAGCTGGATTTCAAGCGTGCTGCCCGAAGCGAGCTGTCGAAGAAGCTTGAGCTTGCGGAGAGCGAAACGAAGGAACAGCGGACACAGCTGAAAGCTGTGGAGGAACAGATGCGCCAAACGGAGATTTCCGTGAACAGACTTGATGTTGAGCTGGAAAACATCTTACGCAAATTGATGGATGAGTATGAGCTCGGCTATGAGCTTGCCAAAGAGCGTTATCCAGTGCCGGAAGATGTGGAGAGCACACAAGCTGAGGTACAGAAACTGAAGCGCAGCATAACAGCTCTTGGTGATGTCAATCTGGGAGCGATCGAAGAATTCCAGCGGGTTAATGAGCGGTATGAGTTCCTCAGCACGCAGAAGGACGATCTTGTTGAAGCGAAAACAACGTTGTATCAGGTCATTCGCGAAATGGAAGACGAGATGGCCAAGCGATTCAAAATGACATTTGATGCGATTCGCCGGGAATTCGGCACGGTCTTCGCCAAGCTGTTTGGCGGAGGGCGCGCGGATCTGGTCTTGATGGACCCTGAGCGTTTGCTGGACACGGGTATTGATATCGTCGCTCAGCCGCCTGGCAAAAAGCTTCAAAACCTGCAGCTATTATCCGGTGGAGAACGAGCGCTGACTGCGATGGCATTGTTGTTTGCTATCCTGCATGTTAAGCCTGTACCGTTCTGCGTACTGGATGAAGTCGAAGCCGCGCTGGACGAAGCTAACGTGGTACGTTTTGCCCAGTATTTGCGTGAGTTCTCGGAACAGACACAGTTCATTGTTGTTACACATCGCAAAGGCACAATGGAAGAAGCGGATGTGCTGTATGGTGTCACGATGGAAGAGGGCGGAGTATCCAAGCTCGTTTCGGTTAAACTGGAAGATGAGGAAGCTGTCATTGCCTGATCTTTGAGTGATTGTCACACATGAACTCATCTAATATCATTTAAACCAAGAAATGTACACGATGGAGGGGCTTTATGAGTTTTTTTAAAAAGCTGAGAGACAGCATTGCAAGCAAAACGGAGTCAGTCACCAAACAGTTCAAGGACGGATTGGAAAAGACACGTAAAGGCCTTGTGGAGAAAGTATCGGACCTCGTCATCCGTCGCAAAAAAATCGACGAAGAATTCTATGAAGAGTTGGAAGAAATTCTGATTGGGGCCGACGTAGGTGTTAATACGGTCATGAAATTGATCGAAGATCTGCGTGACGAAGTCAAAAAACGCAAAATTGAAGATGCAGCTGAATTACAGCCTGTATTGTCCGAAAAACTGACGGGCTTACTTCGTGGTGAGCAGAATAATGAACTGAAAATGAATCCGGATGGGATTACGGTCATTTTGTTTGTTGGTGTTAATGGTGTTGGTAAAACAACAACGATTGGCAAGCTGGCCCATCGCTTCAAACAGCAGGGTAAAAAGGTCATCATGGCAGCAGGCGATACATTCCGCGCCGGAGCGATTGAGCAACTCGAAGTATGGGGGCAACGTGCTGGTGTGGAAGTTATCAAGCAACAATCGGGTTCTGACCCTGCCGCTGTAATGTATGATGCGGTACAGGCTGCAAAACAACGGGGTGCTGATGTGTTGCTCTGTGATACAGCGGGCCGTCTGCAAAACAAATCGAATCTGATGGATGAACTCAACAAAATCTATCGTGTTATTCAACGTGAAATTCCGGAAGCACCTCATGAAGTATTAATGGTGCTGGATGCAACTACAGGTCAGAATGCACTGAATCAGGCCAAACTCTTTGGAGAGAAGAGCGGGGTAACCGGATTAGTGCTGACGAAGCTGGATGGTACGGCCAAAGGTGGTATTGTTGTTGCGATTCGTCAGGAGCTGGACTTGCCAGTGAAGCTGGTCGGACTCGGTGAGAAGATCGATGATCTGCAGCCATTTGATTCAGAGCAATTCGTGCATGCGTTGTTCTCGGGATTGATCCAGGAACAGCCAGAGCAAAGCACAGAAGAAGAGGAATCCAATTCGTAGTCGTTAAATAAATCAATGTTTTTGACCGTATTGCCACTGATATACGTGATAAGTGTCACGTGTAATATCAGTGGCAATACGTGTATAATAAAATAAAATAGGCAATTTCTCAGGATTAGAAAGGACGGTTGAAATGGCCAATACCTATACCTATTCCCGCCGTGAAGAAGTCGCCAATGCGGTGACACATGGTATCGGCGCTGCGCTCAGTGTAGCTGCACTGGTGCTATTGATTGTATTTTCCAGTATGAAAGGCACAGCCTGGCATGTGGTCAGTTTCACGATCTACGGGATCACGATGCTGCTGCTTTATACAAGCTCAACACTCGTGCATGCATGGAAAGATGGCAAAGTAAAAGATTTGTTTGAAATTTTTGACCATTCTTCAATTTATTTGTTTATTGCGGGATCATACACTCCGCTTTTGTTTATTGCTGTTCGCGGCACGCTTGGCTGGAGCTTGTTCGGTGTGATCTGGGCAATTGCATTATTAGGCGTGATCTTTAAGGCGTTTTTCACGAAAAAGTTTCTATTCATGTCCACGATTTTCTATATTGCGATGGGCTGGCTCATCATTATTGCTTGGCAACCGCTTGTGGCTGCCATTCCTGCAGGCGGAATCGTGCTGTTGGTTGCTGGAGGACTGATGTATACGCTAGGTACACTTTTTTATGTGTGGCGTGGTTTTCCGTATCACCATGCGATCTGGCATCTGTTTGTGCTGGCAGGCAGTATTCTTCATTTCTTTATGGTATTAATATACCTGACTCCTCTTCGCTAAGGGGGGGGCGCCATGTGAAACGAATCGGCTCCACTTGAGGAGACGCATTCGTTTTTTGTTCTATATAAAGGACAAAGCAGGCTGTAATTTACAGTAGATGAATGGCTGAGATCAACCGTGTAGGCACGAAATATGAGCTCCAGATGCACGTTTTTATTGTGACAAGTATTTTTGCTTGACAACCTGATTTGTTTTAGGTATTATTAGGAACGTTGCAAGAGTGTAAAGTGTTTTTCCTTGACGAAGGGAGTGCCCCGTTATGAGTCAAGAAAACCGGCTTGAGAAGACAAACCGGATTAACTTGCTGTTTGCTTTCTATGAAAGCTTACTTACCGAGAAACAGCAGACTTTTCTAAAGTATTACTTTCATGATGATTTTTCGCTGGGCGAGATTGCAGCCGAGTTTGAGATCAGCCGCCAGGCGGTATACGAGCATATCAAGCGTGCCGAACAAATGCTGGAAAATTACGAAAGCAAGCTTGGCTTGCTGGAGAAGCACGAACAGCGCAACCGTAATCTTGAAGATTTGCAAAATGCATTGGAGCGCGCAGGCGTTTCCATTGATAACAACCAACAAATAAACGATATTGTTCATCAGCTCAGAGAATAGTTCGTAAGAGTTGAACGAAACGTATCAGTCCTGAAAACAGTATTACAGCTTAAGGAGGTGGGATCATGGCATTTGAAGGATTAACGACCCGATTGCAGAATGTGTTCAGCAAGCTGCGCGGCAAAGGCAAGGTGTCTGATGAAGATGTTGCCGAAGCTATGCGCGAGGTACGTCTGGCATTGCTCGAAGCGGATGTAAACTTCAAAGTGGTCAAGGAATTCATCGCCAAGGTGAAAGAGAAGGCTGTTGGCAAAGAAGTGATGGAGAGCTTCACGCCCGGAATGGTCATTATCGACATTGTAAACAAGGAACTGACGGATTTGATGGGTGGAAGCCAGTCGAAGCTGGCCAAAGCCAACAAACCGCCTACGGTACTGATGATGGTTGGTTTGCAGGGTGCGGGTAAAACGACGACATCCGGTAAACTGGCCAAGATGCTGCAAAAGCAAAACAGCAGACCGTTACTTGTTGCAGGAGATATTTATCGTCCAGCAGCGATCAAGCAGTTGCAAGTGCTCGGCGAGCAGATCAAAGCGCCGGTATTTACACTGGGAGATCAGACAAGCCCTGTAGAGATCGCACGTCAGGGTCTGCAGCATGCCAAGGATAACGGTAATGACTATGTCATCATCGATACAGCTGGACGTCTGCATGTCGATGAAGAATTGATGGAAGAACTTCGTCAGATTCACAGCGTAGTGAATCCGGATGAAGTATTGCTTGTCGTGGACAGCATGACAGGTCAGGATGCAGTTAATGTGGCAGAACACTTTAACCAGCAGCTTGATCTGACAGGTGTGGTTCTGACTAAGCTTGATGGAGATACTCGTGGTGGTGCCGCGCTCTCTGTTAAAGCCGTCACTGGTTGTCCGATCAAGTTTGCCTCCCTTGGAGAGAAACTGGACGCACTTGAGCCTTTCCATCCAGAGCGCATGGCTTCTCGTATTCTTGGTATGGGCGACATGCTCTCTCTGATTGAGAAGGCACAGTCCAACATTGATACCGAAAAAGCCAAGGAAATGGAACGGAAGATGCGTAATGCAGAATTCACGTTCGAAGATTTCCTGGAGCAAATGGATCAAGTGAAAAAGCTGGGACCAATCGATCAGATTATGGATATGATTCCTGGCATGGGCAAGATGAAACAAGCCAAGGACCTGAAGGTTGATGATAAACAGATGGGCCGGATCGAAGCGATCGTGTACTCCATGACGACCGAAGAGAAACGTAACCCGGATATGATCAATCATAGCCGCCGGAAGCGGATTGCTACAGGTAGTGGAACATCCCTGGCCGAAGTAAACCGTCTGATCAAGCAGTTTGATGAGATGCGCCGCATGATGAAACAGTTCTCGGATATGATGGGACCTAAAGGCGGCAAAAATAAAGCGATGAAGCAGCTTAAGGGTCTGGGTAAAGGAATGAAGTTTCCTTTCCGTTGATTTCAATTGCAGCTGAACGATATACAGATTTCATTGAAGGAGGTGAATTTTCAAATGGCAGTTCGTATTCGTCTGAAACGTATGGGTGCTCACAAAGCTCCTTTCTACCGCGTAGTGGTATCGGATTCCCGTTCCCCACGTGACGGTCGTTTTATCGAGGAGATCGGTTACTACAACCCGGTTGAACAACCGGCTGTTGTTAAGATCGATGAAGATAAAGCATTGCAATGGCTTCAAAACGGTGCGCAAGCATCCGACACTGTCCGCAACTTGCTGAGCAAAGCGGGCGTGATGAAGAAGTTCCACGAGTCTAAATTGACTAAATAAGGTGCTGATTCGGAGGGTCATCTATGGAAGAATTAGTAAGCATAATTGCTAAGGCTTTGGTCGATCATCCGGAAGATGTGGCGGTTCGGACGGTTGAGAAAGATCGGCTTGTCGTATATGAGTTAACCGTTCATCCTGACGATGTTGGGAAAGTGATTGGTAAACAGGGACGAATCGCAAAGTCTCTTCGTACGGTCGTCACATCAGCAGCAGTTAAGATGGATAAACGGGTAACCGTCGATATCATATCTTAAAGATATACGAAAGGGGGTTAGGATGCATGTCCTAGCCCCTTTTCGTGCATGCTGAAACTTAAATAATAGGATTCAAATAGCTCGTCAAGTATGATTATCTGCGGAAGTAGTGAAGGGTACGGGATCGATTCTGAAGAAGCGTTAGGATAACAGCGATCTTTGAACGAGCCGTAACCGGAACGGTCGCAGGGAGATCATCACATATGAGTACCAATATGAATGAATTGCAGGAGGAACTTATGGCAGAATTTATGAATGTAGGGAAGATCGTCAATACGCACGGCATTCGCGGTGAGTTGAGAATCATGCCTTTAACCGATTTTCCGGAGGTACGGTTCGCTAAAGATGCGGAACTGTTTCTTTTTACACCGGATAATCATCCCGTATTAGTCAATGTGGAATCTGCGCGTTTGCATAAAAATATGTACATTCTTCGTCTGAAAGAATACGGAAATATCAATGAAGTCGAAAAGTTCAAGGGTGGTATGGCCAAAGTGTTGAAAGAAAACTTGGCTGAGCTGGAAGAGAACGAATACTACTTCCACCAAATTGTTGGGTGTTCGGTAATTACAGATGAAGGCGAAACACTTGGAACGATCACTGAGATTTTGACTCCGGGTGCGAATGATGTATGGGTTGTCAAGACACCAGCAGGCAAAGAAATTCTGCTTCCGGTTATTGATGATGTTGTTCTTGATGTGGACGTTGATCAGCAGCAGGTCAAGATTCACCTGATGGAAGGGCTGCTGTAACATGAAAGTGGATGTATTAACCCTATTCCCGGAAATGTTTGAAGGTGTGTTTGGGACGAGCATTCTCGGCAAAGCCCAAACCAAGGGGCTTGTATCCCTGGGTGCAACAAACTTTCGGAATTATGCCACCAACAAACATAACACAGTCGACGATGCACCTTACGGTGGAGGTGGGGGGATGGTATTAAAGCCAGATCCAATCTTTGCTGCTGTTGAGGATGTATTGGAGCAACGGGGCGAAGCTGCGGAAACGATGAAACCGCCACGTATTATTCTAATGTGTCCGCAAGGTGAGACGTTCACACAGACAAAAGCAGAGGAACTTGTACAGGAAGATCATCTGATTTTTATTTGCGGACATTATGAGGGCTATGATGAGCGTATCCGTGAATTTCTCGTGACGGACGAATTGTCGATTGGTGACTATGTGTTGACGGGTGGCGAGCTGCCTGCGATGGTGGCGATTGACAGTATTGTGCGCCTTATTCCGGGTGTGCTGGGTAATGAGACAAGTGCTGTAACGGATTCATTCAGTACCGGATTGCTCGAATACCCACACTACACACGTCCTCCCGAATTCAGAGGCATGAAGGTTCCGGATATGCTGTTATCCGGACATCATCTAAATATTGAGGCGTGGCGCAGGGAGCAGTCCTTGCTTCGTACGTTGGAACGCAGACCGGATCTGTTGGAAACGGCGGAATTGACGGACAAAGAACGAGTTTGGCTAAACAAGCTACGTTCCGAACGTGAAAAGAGTGCAGAGTAATTTGATATCTCATTTGAGTACGTAATATAATCTCATTCAAATGATTGAAAGACCAACCATGTGATATAAAGGTTGGTCTTTTTTTGTATAGAACACTTTTGCCACATTGAACTATTTTGCATGTTCCGAAATAGGGTTGTATAAACTGAAGAATTTCTTTATGGTGATCTCAGCTAGAAGCGTATGTAGACGGTATGCTGAGGAGGAAGAAGATATGGATCATCAGCCTTATGAAATTGGTAGAGTGAATATTAGCAAAGCAGGAGAACGCTGCAAGATGCTTCTGGGGGATCTGAATGGAGATGGCAGGCTTGAGATGCTGTTGGTGCAGGCAGATGGAGGCATAGACGATCGTTACGTTCCGCATCAGGTATGCTGTTTGTCGGCATATGATCTGGATGGAACATTAATTTGGCAGGTCGGAACACCGGATCCGGATGCAGGGGGGCCAGGGTCAGACTATCCTGCTTAGATTGCAGATTGGGATGGGGACGGAAATAATGAAGTGCTGTGTGTAATGAACAAGCAATTTCTTATTCTGGACGGAAGAACGGGAGAGATAAAGAAACATCATGATCTGCCTGGAGAACAAGCGCATGACTGTATTATTCTTGCCAACCTCACTGGAGACCAACACAGAATGGATATCCTGCTGAAGGATCGTTATAAAACGTTATGGGCATTAGACCATGATTTCAATTTGTTGTGGAAGCATGAAGGAAACATAGGTCATTTTCCGTGGGTATACGATATCGATGGGGATGGAAAGGATGAAGTGATGGCCGGGTATGACATGCTGGATCATGATGGAACATTATTATGGTCCTGTCAGAATCTTGATGATCACGCAGACTGCATATGGTTTGGCGATGTGGACGGGGATGGAGAGGTTGAAATTGTTATCGGTGGAAGTGTCACGGTGATGATGGATCGGTATGGTCATGAGATATGGCGTTATGAGGATTCGATTGAATCACAGCATATCGCATTGGGGAAATTTTGTTCGGGAAGGCTAGGTTTACAGATTGCAGGCCTGGATCGGATTATTCGGGGCGACGAAAATGGCAAGGATGGAATGTTTATGCTGGATAGCGAAGGGAAAGAACTATGGAAAGAACATCGGAAAACTCGTGGATGGTTAACGATTATCGAGCCTGTACAGAACTGGGATGACAGCGGGCTTGACTACATCTTGGCTTACCGTCGAGGTGGGGGCGTCCTGCCATCATTGGTCAATGGTGACATGCAATCGATTGCAGTATTTGAAAAAGAGGGCTATGCCGTACATGCTGACTTGTGTCAGAGCGGCAGGGAACAGATCATCATCTATGATGCACATGAGGCAGAAATCTATTCCAGCTCAGTGATGGATATAACTACTCCAACCGCTTTGGACATAAAAAGAGCCCAGCTTCAGCCGAAAAGACTGTATAGCTCGACTCTTTATCCGGGCGGGGAAGTTTCAATCTAGCCTAATGACTGATCTCTACGACAGGAAGGATTTCCTGTGGTTTTGATTCAGGGTGGAGCAATGCAGCCAAATCGGTTCCTGTCGTAACCGTTAATCGTGGGAGCTTCATGGGATTATCCCCGGGTCGAACAAAACCTGAACGTACGGAAAAGGCCATGCGATACCCATTTTTCTGCAGTTGATAGATCATCTGCGTGCTGGTATAGCCGAAAGGATAGGCCATATACGGCGTGTCTATACCGGTTTCCTTCATTAGTTTGACGTCATCATTCATCAGACTTGTGTCGAGTCCGACGGGTACATTGTCACCGCAACGCATATACCCCTTGTGATGCAGATTATAGGTATGGCTATTGAACTCAAAAACGTCCTTAGCGGCCTGCATCTCCTGTTTGGAGATAAACGTTTTTTTGTCTGGATCAAAAGCCGAAGGCTGATCCTGAATTTTGCTGCCGATGACAAACAGGGAAGCATGGAAATTATATTTTTTGAGCACAGGGTACGCTAAAGTATAATTGTTCTGATAGCCATCATCAAAGGTGATGACAATAGACTTTTGGGGCAGGGAGATCTGTCCATTCACGTATTGCTCAAGCTGCTCCAGTGTAATTGTGTTGTAACCTTCTTCATGCAGATATTTCATGTTTTCTTCGAAGTCTTCCAGATTAATGATCGATTGGTTGTTTTTTTCATGGTTGTTGATTTTGGGCTGTATGTAATGATACATCAGTACAGGTACTTCAGTAGCCGAACCTTGTGCGATGTGAAAGGTAGCCTGATCAAGTACAGGTTTGCTGGAATAATCGGAGTGAGACATTAGAAATGCCTTACGTTTTACCATATCCCAGGACGTGCATGCTTTGTGGGACATTGCATTGGTAGGATGAGTTACCGCATACGCATACATTGTAATGGAACAAGTGAGTAGAGCGAGTGCAGCAAGAGTGATTTTTTTGAAGAGTTTCATAAGTCAACAGGTTCTCCTTTTACCATTTCATTTCTTCATGGAATTACATTTTAGATGCATTAGCACGTAATCCAACAAGCTATATCATAGACGATCTTTCTTGACAGAAAGTTACAGTATTTTTTCCGTCTAATGCTTGACTTATTCCAGAATACTAATCATGACGATCCATCGCGGTGGAACTTCTAATTTGTTTATTTTTCCTTGTGTTTTGTTATGGTGCGTGATACAATAAGTCTGTTATGTGGAATACGGCGGTCCTCTATGGATAATGAAGGAGACAAGGTGTTCTCTGGAAGAAGTATGAACGCCTGTACGGAAGGAGGGAGTCATAGATGAATATCGTTCAAGCGATTACACAAGAACAACTTCGTAAGGATATTCCGAGTTTTCGTCCTGGTGACACTTTGAAAGTGCACGTTAAGGTAATCGAGGGAACTCGTGAGCGTATCCAATTGTTCGAAGGTGTTGTGATTAAACGCCGTGGTGGTGGAATCAGTGAGACTTTTACAGTTCGTAAAATTTCTTACGGTGTAGGTGTGGAAAGAGCTTTCCCGCTTCATTCCCCTAAAATCGATAGAATCGAAGTGGCTCGCCGTGGTAAAGTGCGTCGTGCGAAGCTTTATTATCTTCGTGAACTACGCGGTAAAGCAGCGAGAATTAAAGAAATTCGTTAATATAACGGATACCGGGGAGGGCTTGGAGACAAGCCCTTTTCGTTTTTGTCCGGGAAAAGTTGAACCGGAGGTGCACTTCCGAGTAAAATGGTATGGCGGCACATGCGCGAATAGTCCGGGAGGCTTGTGAAATCAGTTATTGAAGAACATTTGAATTGTGGATTAAATGTACTGGTAATGCTTGCGTGTAAGATTACATAACTGATGATGTGTAAAAACTGCTATAACATGTACTGTGAAGAGAGGAAGATCATTAATGGAACAGGAAGTTCAACAGGACCAGGGCAATGCTGCCGAAGAGAAAGGCAGTCGATCCAAAAAAGCCAAAAATGAAATTTTCGAATGGCTCAAAGCCATCGTGATTGCACTAGTACTTGTCATTTTAATTCGGTGGTTGCTGTTCAAACCGTTTGTTGTGGACGGGCCTTCCATGCAGCCGAATTTTCATACAGGTGAACGTGTGATTGTCAATGAAATCTTATATGATATCAGGGAACCACAGCGCGGAGAAGTTATCGTATTCCACGTTCCATCTGAAGGCCGTGATTTCATTAAACGTGTCATTGCTGTTGCTGGTGATACCGTTGAGGTTCAGGACGATACGGTTCTCGTCAATGGTAAAAAAGTCGATGAGACTTACATTCAGGGAGCAATCGATGCTGCTGAAGCGAACGGTGGAACCTACAACGTGAAGGACTTCCCTAATGAGCAATTCCCGGATGGGAAAGTACCTGAAGGTCATGTTTTTGTAATGGGGGATAACCGCCCGAACAGTACGGATAGCCGGATGATCGGTTATGTGTCACTGACGGATATTGTAGGTCGTGCAGATGTGATTTTCTGGCCGATCGGCGATATCAAGTGGATTAACCATTAATATGAATGCAGGATATACAAGCAAAATATAAAATATACACTAAAACGTAGATAGCAGAGATAATCTGGGGATAATAATGACCGGAAGATTATTTTGTTAGCGAAATGATGCGGTGTGGATATTATAGTTAAAGCTTGTATATCAACAAATAATGAGGTGAAGACAAGGTGACGATTCAATGGTTTCCAGGTCATATGACCCGAGCCAGACGCCAGATTCAGGATAAGTTAAAGCTGATTGACGTGGTCATCGAACTGCTGGATGCCCGTCTGCCTGTCTCCAGCCGCAACCCGATGATTGACGAGATTTTACAGGGCAAACCCCGGATGATTTTGTTGAATAAATCCGACTTGGCGGATCCAAAAGTGACGCAAGAATGGATTGAATATTTCAAAAAAGAGGGAATCACGGCTTTTCCTGTAGATGCTTCAACAGGTACCAACGTGAAAGACATCCCAACACAAGCGAAGCTTCTCCTTAAAGAAAAAATTGACCGTCAAATAGCTAAAGGGATTAACCCTCGAGCGGTTCGTGGACTGATTGTTGGTATTCCAAACGTGGGTAAATCCACTCTAATTAACCGACTGGCTGGACGGAACATTGCGGCAACGGGAGATCGTCCTGGTGTGACAAAGGGACAACAGTGGATCAAAGTGGGTAAAGAAATGGAACTGCTGGATACCCCGGGTATTCTTTGGCCAAAATTCGAAGATCAAAACGTCGGTTATCGTCTTGCGGTAACGGGTGCAATCAAGGAAGAGATTCTGAATGCAGAAGACATCGCCTTTTTTGGCATTAGTTACCTGATGCGTTATTACTGGGATTCTCTTGAAGAACGATATGGACTTCAGGAGTTCTCTAAGGATGCGGATGATTCAGACAGTGTCGTTGCGATCATGGAACAGGTTGGCCGTATACGTGGTTGTGTGGTGAGTGGTGGGCGTATCGATTTGGAAAAGGCATCGCGAGCATTTCTGCGTGAACTGCGTGCGGGCAAAATGGGACGTTTCTCTATGGAAGCTCCTTATTAAATACGAAACAACTGCCGAAAGAAGCGGCCGTTACCGGATTACCGGGAGCGGTCGCTTTTTGTCGTACTGGAATTCAAAATAAAGGAGCTTTGCTTGAGCTGGAAGGTGATTCTAGTAAATTGCACTTTATGGTATTGTTTTGTACGTATATCTGAGGATTGTAAATCATGCTATGATGAGTGATAAAGATTTAGCCTGCTCAATGCTGAATATCTTCAATTTAAGCCATCAGATACCGATAAAATATTAACTCATCATCGTATTATCTATAGGCTTCACGGAAATTTATGTCTTGTTTAATTGGATTTGATAGAACAAAAATCGGGAATCTACGTCTATATAATAAATGATATAAAAGTGATGCGTTGAAGCAAGAGTGGGTAGAGGAGATGACATCGTAATGAATGAAATAAATGAGTTAAATGAATTGACGCAACTGGATGCCCTGGTTGAACCGAAAAAGAAAAAAAAGGAATGGGTCGAGCCCAAAGATCTGCTAATCTATGAGCGTGAATATTGGGAAAGCGGATTTGAACGGATTGCCGGAATTGATGAGGTGGGACGTGGTTGTTTATTTGGAGATGTCGTAGCCGCAGCCGTTATTTTGCCTCGGGATCTGATTCTGGAAGGGGTTAATGATTCCAAGAAATTAACGGAGAAAAAGCGAGATGCATTATATGACATCATTATGGAAAAGGCGTTGTCAGTAGGGATCGGATATGCGGATGCGGAAACGATTGATCAACTGAATATTAAACAGGCTGCAAGGCTTGCCATGAAACGTGCAGTAGAAGCGCTGGAGGGTGTGCCGGACTATCTGCTGGTAGATGCTGAAAAGGTAGATGTGCATATACCGCAGTTGTCCATTATTAAAGGCGATGCAAACAGTCAATCCATTGCGGCAGCATCCATTATTGCGAAGGTTACCCGGGATAGGCTCTGCAAAGAGGACTGGGATACGTTATATCCGGAATATGGCTTATCAATACATAAGGGATATGCAACGAAATTTCATCGTGAACAGATTATGGCTCTGGGTGCTACACCCATGCACCGTCGCAGTTTTCTCGGCAATTTGCTCGGAGAGCAGCACACTTTATTTTAATTAGACCACACACGGAGGGAGGGTGAAGGGTTTGAATATAGGTTCCGTGATTCGTGGTTTGCTGGGGGATAGTAAACCGGGAAATGCCAAGCCGCTGGAGTTAAAGGAAGGTCAGGTTGTACGAGGGTCCGTAGTTAGTGTATCCGATGATGGAGCAGACGCGGTTCTTCAAATTCAGGGTGTACAGGTACGAGCAAAACTGGAAACCCCGCTTCGACCAGGTGAAACAACACTGCTTCAGGTCCAGCCTCCAGGTGAGAATGGCGTAACGGTCATGAAGCCACTCACGGGCACATTGGCAGAACTTCCACAGGCTTCTTTGAACAATTTGCTTCAGGAGGTAGGTTTGCCGGATACCAAAGGTAATCGTGAACTATTGTTATCCATGCAGAGAAGCGGGTTACCTTTAACCAAGGATAATGTAGCTATGGTTCAAAATATGATGACAGCTAAACCTGCACAGGTGCCTGTCGAAGAATGGGTGCAGGCTACAGGTATTGCATTTCAGCGTGGTCTACCGATTACAGCGGAAACGGTAAAGGGCTTGCATCAGGCTGTATTTGGTCCGCCACTACATCAGTTGTTAAAGGGTTTGGCTGAGCAGCTGGAATCCATGCTAACCCAAACAGCGGGCAAACCGGCAGGTAGTGGAGAACAGGCGGCCACGATGAGAACATCCGTTATGGGAGGATTGGCTGTACCGTTAAGCGGAGAGCAGACGGGAGAAACGTTAGCTCCGTCAGGCGGTACGCGAGTGACAGGAGGAACGTCTGGCTTGACAGGGCAACTCGTGCCCGGGGCATCTGCAGGTGCTGCTCCAGTGGCTGATGGATCAGAGGAAGCTACTGGTAATGCGGTGAAAGGTAATGGGCAGACAGGTGCAAGTACGGTAAATGCGGAAGCTACTGGAATGAAATCAGGGGCCAGCAATATTGAAACTGCTGGCAAGGTGGGTACAGGTATTCCGGCGGGAACCGGAATACCTGGTGAGAGCCCGCGTGCAGCTGATGCGGGCGTTGCGGGGAGCCGCCCGGGCACACCGGGGGCGGCTGTGGATACTGCGGCTGGCCGTGTGATTACGGTCCAGCCTGAGGGGAACGCGGCCGGTCGAGTGGACGGCCGCGGTAAAACGCCTGCTGCTGCGGGGCTTTCTGCCGCAGCAGGGCAGGCGGCGCCAGCAGCTCCATCGGCAGCGCAGCTGGCGCCCAAGCTGCTGGCGCTGCTGGACGCGCTGCGCAGCGAATCTTGACCCTACT
>NZ_JASOYM010000034.1:0-1301 GCF_030226665.1 Paenibacillus sp. UMB7766-LJ446 | reverse complement strand
TGGTATTATCCCCTTTAAGTAGACACTTGAAAAAACCTTCATGTTATCATGAGGGTTCAAGTGACACTTGGAGGGGATATTTTTATGGCCAAAAAAGGACAAACATTTCAGACGTATACCGAAGAATTTAAATTGAATGCTGTTAGATCCTATGTCGAAGGTTCTTCAAGTTACAAGGTGGTCGCTGATCGCGAAGGAATTCGAAACTGTTCACAACTGAAGGTGTGGGTAAAAAAATGGAAAAACGGGGAAGCGTTCGATGAGCGAAAAAACAATGTTCCGAATCCACTGAAAGGACGCCCTCGTACTGCCTTTAGCAGTGTAGAAGAAGAACGGGACTACCTTCAAGCACAGGTGGATTATTTAAAAAAGCGGTATCCAAATCTAGTAAAGGAGAAGCGCTGAGCCAACGGGAGAACTACGATATCATAGACGAATTGCGTTGCTCGCATGGCATTACACGCCTATTATCGATTACAGGAATACCCCGTTCCAGTTACTACAAATGGCGAGCAACACAGCCGCAGCGAGACGCAAGACAAGACCGTGAGCGTGAGATCAAAGAACACATGATGGCTATTCATTTTGCAAACCGAGAGTTTGGTTATCCTCGCATGACAACGGCGTTGTGGGAGGCTGGTCTGAACGTTAATCACAAGAAAGTATGGCGAATCATGCGGGAACTATCGATCCAATCGGTAATTCGTAAGAAGCGGAAGAAGTCTAGCTATACGCCATCTGTGATTTATCCGAATCGCCTGAAGCGCAAATTTCATGCCACAGCACCCCAGCAAAAAATGGTGACGGATATTACTTATATTTCGGATGGAAACACATTCGTTTACCTGTCTGTGATTCAAGACTTGTTCAACAACGAAATTGTAGCTTGGCAATTATCTAAACGGAACGATGTTCAGCTCGTATTGGATACGGTGGAACAATGGACAAAAAAAAGAGACGTTTCGGAAGCCGTGCTCCATTCGGATCAGGGCTTCCAATACACGTCTCAGGCGTACAACACACGATTAGAAGCATTCGGCGTGAAGGGCAGCCACTCTCGCAAAGCAACCTGCCTGGATAACGCATGCATCGAATCCTTCTTTTCGCATCTCAAGACAGAGAAGCTGTACCTTAACCAGTTTAATTCAGAAGTAGAGATTCGACAAGCCGTGGAAGATTATATGTACAATTACAATTACCGACGTTTTCAAGCCAAACTCAAACAGCGCGCACCGATTGAATATCGATGCGCACTGGCAGCATAGCTTTTTTCATCTGTCTACTTGACAGGGGTAAGACCA
>NZ_JASOYM010000021.1:0-63847 GCF_030226665.1 Paenibacillus sp. UMB7766-LJ446 | reverse complement strand
ACACGACCGTTAAGCCCTCTAGCGCCGATGGTACTTGGACCGCAGGGTCCTGGGAGAGTAGGACGCCGCCAAGCGAAGAACCACTGCCGATGATATTCGGTGGTGGTTTTTATTTGCGTTTTTACTATATTAATTCATAGGCAAACGATTATAATTACGACTATATGTTATTTCCTGAGAGATGCCCGTGCATCTCTTGTTTGACTTTGTCCCGTTCCTCTGACACACTCATAATTGGATACATACATCACGTATCAGGACATGATTTGAAAGATATCATAACTTAGAGAACGGGGTGCAGGACGACATGGAAATTCAGAAATTGACGGTAGATGATTTTGAACCAGCTATGGCACTCTCCGAGTATGCTTTTCAAGTGGTAATGAGTGAAGAACAAACGGACAGGCGGCGGAGTCAATTTGATTCACAGGTTATATGGGGTGTATTTGAGGAAGGACAATTGGGTGCCAAACTTCACATTATTCCTTTTCAAACCTATATTCATGGGAGATCATTCGAGATGGGCGGTATTGCGGGTGTAGCCACATGGCCAGAATATAGACGTAAAGGCTGGGTAGCTGGGCTATTGAAGCATGCGCTGGAGGAAATGAACCGTAATAAACAAAGTATATCGTTTTTGCATCCGTTCTCGTTTGCTTTTTATCGGAGGTATGGTTGGGAGACTTATGTTGAATTTAAACGATATAAAGTGCCTACAGCTCATCTGCCTGCGAAAAAGGCAACCCCTGGAACAATTCGGCGCGGCGATCCGGGACTCAGCACATTAAAGGAAGTATACAGTGCTTATGCTGAGCGCTATAACGGAACTTTGATTCGGGATGATGCGAGATGGGAGAATTCTGTTCTCACTAAGGGAGCCAACCAGAAGGCTGTATATTATGATGAAGCTGGTAAAGCGCAAGGGTATCTTTTGTATGAGGTTAAAGAAAGAAAGTTTAGCATTAGAGAGATCATTTATCTGAACGAAGAGGCAAGACAAGCCTTGTGGACCTTTATAGCCAACCATGATTCAATGATAGAGGAAGTTACCTTACAGGCACCAGCCAGTGATATGCTTGCTTTTCAATTGGATAATCCGCGAATTCAGCAGGAAATTGTACCTTTCTTCATGGCACGTATTGTGAGTGTGGAGCAATTTATTTCACAGTATCCTTTTGCGAGTCAAGACTCACCAGTACAGATTAATCTTGAGGTAGAGGATGCACACGCACCATGGAATGAAGGGGTTTGGCAGTTGAATGTGGCGATGAACGGTACAGCTTCGATTTGGAAAACAACTGAGCCTGAAGCTAAAGATCAGACCGTTAAGGTAGACATTCAGGCGCTCACCGCAATGCTGATGGGTTATCGCAGGCCTACGGAGATGGCTCAAATAGGCAGAATTGAAGGACCGACAGGAGCGATTAAGGCTTTGGAACAAGCGATCCCTAAACGGGAAACGTATTTACTTGATTTCTTCTGATTGTTTTGACTCTCATGACGAGAGTTCTGACTCATTTTCATAGAGATTTAGCTTGCATAGCAATACGTTGCTAGTGTGAGAAAAGTAGACCTCTCCAGCTCTTTTGGAGAGGTTTTTTTGTGTCAGCCGAATATTTCGTGTAAAATCGTAAAAAATGAATAGTGCTCCCTCTTGGCAAAACCACAAAATATGCTATAATGTATATAAAGTCAAAGAAAGTCAAAGTCAACTAAAGGTTAAATACTTACGTAGCTTTCTTTCTGCAATCCGGTGGTGGGAGCCATTTTGAAGGTAGTACACATCAGCGGATATAGGCAATATTAAAGGACCTTCGAGCGTCCTTCGCTCTCCTGTAAACGACCATGAAAGATCAGTTTCGCTGTTTCCTTGATTGGTTAAATTGGTTAAATGGGTTGAGAAGGTGTACTCTGTAGGGGCGTGTGGGTCCTTATTGACTTAACGTTTCAGACAGTGGAGGATGATTGGATGCGTAATATCTCTGATATTATCGAACAATATCTGAAGAGTATTTTGCATGAAAGTCCCGAAGGAATGGTCGAAATTCAACGTAATGATCTGGCTGACCAATTTTCATGTGTGCCTTCCCAGATCAATTATGTCATCAGCACCCGATTTACACTCGAAAAAGGTTACCTTGTAGAGAGTAAACGTGGCGGCGGCGGTTATGTTCGCATACAGCGGATTGAATTGCCGGCTCACTCGGCTCTGCATAACCATTTGCACCATAGTATTGGAGATGAGATCGGGCAGACAGCTGCCGAAGGTCTGATTTACCAACTGGAAGAAGCACGTTTCTTAAGCAAAAGGGAAGCCGGGTTGATGCGGGCAGCTGTATCGAGAGAGATTATATTGGTCAAACTTCCTTACCGGGATCAAATTCGTGCCAGAATGTTAAAGGCGATGTTAATATCTTTGCTCGGTAAATGAAAACTATCGGGATCAAGGGGGTACATCATTGTGCTGTGCCAAGAATGCAACAAACGTCCGGCCACACTCCATTTCACCAAGATCGTGAACGGAGAAAAGACGGAATTCCATATTTGTGAGTCATGTGCTCGTGAAAAAGGGGAAATGATTCCCGGAACATCCAATGGATTTTCCATTCACAACCTATTGTCCGGGTTGCTTGATTTTGAACCCTCAGGTAAGAATGGAAGTGCGGGAGCTACACCTGCGCAATCCCTTCGTTGTGAAGAATGCGGCATGACCTATTCACAGTTTAGCAAAATCGGCCGCTTTGGCTGTAGTTCATGTTATAAATATTTTGACAGTCGTTTAGACCCGCTATTCAAACGGGTTCATGGCAGCACTTCTCACGTGGGTAAAGTGCCTGCACGAGCAGGTGGTCGCATCAAGGTCAAAAGACAGATTGCTGATTTGAAACGGGATCTTCAGGAGAGTATCACGCAAGAGGAGTTTGAAGAAGCAGCTCAAATTCGTGATCAGATCAGGGAACTTGAAAAAGAAATAGCTCAGGAGTAAAGTTTGTGATGAGTAGGAGGGATGCGTAATGTCTAATCTGCGTTTTACAGAGAAGGCGCTCAGCGACTGGATGCGTAGTGATGCGGCTGATTCCGAAATTGTGATTAGCAGCCGGGTCCGGATCGCACGCAACCTGCAGCATTATCCGTTTCCGATGCTGGCTTCCAATGAGCAATCGGAAGAAGTGCTGAATAAGCTGAGCGAGGTGCTTCAATACGACGACGTTCATGCCTTTGGAGATTTTCATACCCTGGATCTGACTGATATCGATGACCTTGACAAACGGGTACTGGTGGAGAAACATCTGATCAGTCCCAGTCTTGCGAACGAATCCAGAAATGGTGCTGTTATTCTCAGTGAGGATGAGTCTGTCAGTATTATGATTAATGAAGAGGATCATCTTCGTATCCAGTGCCTCTATCCGGGGTTCCAGGTGAAAGAAGCCTGGGAGAAAGCTTCCGCCATAGATGATGCTTTTGAAGCGCATGTGGATTATGCTTTTGATGACCGCAGAGGATATTTAACCAGCTGTCCTACGAATGTAGGTACAGGTGTAAGAGCATCTGTCATGATGCATCTGCCCGCTCTGGTGATGACACAGCAGATCGGCCGCATTCTAAGCGCAGTCTCCCAAGTCGGACTGACTGTACGAGGAATTTACGGTGAAGGCAGTGAGGCGATGGGTAACCTGTTCCAAATCTCGAACCAGATCACACTGGGGCAGACGGAACATGAAGTCATCGATAACCTGCATAGTGTTGTGTTACAAATGATCGGGCATGAGCGCACCGCCAGAGAGCGGTTAATTACCGACTCCAGATTGCGGATTACCGACAGAGTTATGCGTTCTTACGGCATTTTGTCCCATGCAGCTATCGTCGACTCAAAGGAAGCTGCACAGCGTCTGTCTGATGTTCGACTTGGTGTAGATCTCGGCTTGTTGGACGGCTTGTCCATAACCGTGATGAACGAGCTGAATGTGATGACCCAGCCGGGCTTTTTGCAGAAAACATTTGGGGAAGATATGCGGACAGATGAGCGTGACATTTATCGTGCTCAGTTGATCCGTGATACGATTAGTGAAGCCAATCAATCTTAGGCTAACAAGAGTCATTAACAAAGGTTTCACGTCGCATCTGCGGCTTTATATAATAAAGCATTTTATAATAAATGCTGAATGATTTTATTCGCAGCACGGCTGCAAACAAAAGATATGAAGAATACGGCGGGATTGTTTCAACAGCCCCGTTTTATCCAAAACCATGGAGGTGCAGGAGATATGATGTTTGGAAGATTTACGGAACGGGCCCAAAAGGTGCTCGCATTGGCGCAGGAAGAAGCTGTCCGTCTTGGTCATAATAACATCGGTACAGAGCACATTTTGCTCGGCCTCATTCGTGAAGGCGAAGGCATCGCAGCCAAAGCGCTGATCGGCCTGGGACTCGGATTGGAAAAAATTCAAGATGAAGTAGAAACGCTGATTGGCCGTGGCCAAGAGCAACCTACGAACATTGCATATACGCCTCGTGCGAAAAAAGTAATTGAATTGTCTATGGATGAAGCCCGTAAATTGGGTCATACCTATGTAGGCACTGAGCATATCCTGCTCGGATTAATTCGTGAAGGCGAAGGGGTTGCAGCACGTGTGCTGAACAACCTGGGCATCAGCCTGAACAAGGCACGTCAACAAGTGCTGCAACTGCTGGGCAGCAGTGAAGCCGTATCCAGTCATAACGGTACACCTGCCAATGTCAGCACACCAACGCTGGACAGTCTGGCACGTGACCTTACGGCTTATGCGAGAGAGAACAACCTGGACCCGGTTATTGGACGTAGCAAAGAAATTGAGCGTGTCATCCAGGTACTCAGCCGCCGTACGAAGAACAACCCGGTACTGATCGGTGAGCCAGGTGTAGGTAAAACAGCCATTGCTGAAGGACTTGCGCAAAAAATTATTGCGAATGAAATTCCGGAGACTTTGCGTGACAAACGTGTCATGACCTTGGATATGGGTTCCGTTGTTGCAGGTACAAAGTATCGTGGTGAATTTGAAGATCGTCTGAAAAAAATTATGGATGAAATTCGTCAAGCGGGTAACATTGTCCTGTTCATCGACGAATTGCATACCTTGATTGGTGCAGGCGGAGCGGAAGGTGCAATCGATGCTTCGAACATTTTGAAACCGGCTTTGGCCCGTGGAGAATTGCAGTGCATCGGTGCAACAACACTGGATGAATACCGCAAATATATCGAGAAGGATGCTGCTCTGGAGCGTCGTTTCCAACCGATTACGGTAGATCAGCCTTCTCCAGAAGAAGCAATTCAGATCTTACACGGCTTGCGTGACCGTTACGAAGCGCATCACCGGGTTAAAATTACCGATGAAGCGATTGTACAGGCGGTTAAACTGTCTGATCGTTACATTACAGACCGTTTCCTGCCGGACAAAGCGATTGACCTGATTGATGAGGCGGGTTCCAAAGTAAGATTGAACTCTTACACGATCCCACCAAACCTCAAACAACTGGAAAGCCGTCTCGAAGATATCCGCAAGGAAAAAGACTCAGCGGTTCAAAGCCAGGAGTTCGAAAAAGCAGCAGCTCTGCGTGACACGGAACAAAAAATCCGTGAAGAGCTGGATGTAACGAAGAACCAATGGAAAGAAAAACAAGGCCGCACGGATTCTGAAGTAACGCCGGAGGATATCGCGCAAGTGGTAGCCAACTGGACCGGGATTCCGGTGAACAAGTTGAAAGAAGAAGAGACACAACGTCTCATGACTTTGGAATCGATTCTGCATGAACGTGTCATTGGCCAAGATGAGGCTGTGAAGTCCGTCAGCCGTGCAGTTCGTCGTGCTCGTGCTGGATTGAAAGATCCAAAACGTCCGATGGGTTCATTTATCTTCCTTGGTCCTACTGGGGTGGGTAAAACCGAGCTGGCTCGAGCGCTTGCAGAAGCCATGTTTGGAGATGAGAATGCAGTCATCCGGATTGACATGTCCGAGTATGGCGAGAAGCATTCCACTTCAAGACTGGTCGGAGCGCCTCCGGGATATGTGGGATACGAAGAAGGTGGACAGCTGACAGAGAAAGTTCGTCGCAAACCTTACTCCGTCGTCCTGCTCGATGAAATCGAGAAAGCACATCCGGAAGTATTCAACATCTTGCTGCAAGTACTTGAAGATGGCCGTCTGACTGATTCCAAAGGTCGCGTCGTGGACTTCCGTAATACGTTGATCATCTTGACATCCAATGTCGGTGCAGAAGCGATCAAACGTAACTCTACACTGGGCTTCACAGCAGTTGTGGATGCAGGTGCGGATTACGATAACATGAAGGGTAAAGTGATGGATGAGCTGAAGAAAAGCTTCCGTCCTGAGTTCCTTAACCGGATTGATGAAATTATCGTGTTCCACTCTCTTGAAGAGAAACACATTGCTGAGATTGTTACCCTTATGAGTGAAGAGCTTCGTAAACGGCTGCGTGAGTATGAGGTCGACTTCGAGCTCACTGACAATGCCAAGGATTTCCTTGCCAAAGCAGGCTTTGATCCAGCCTATGGTGCTCGTCCGCTTCGTCGGGCGATCCAGAAGCATATCGAAGACAAATTGTCTGAAGAGTTGCTCACAGGTAATGTGGTCAAAGGAGATTCGTTGCTCATTGACGAAGAGAACGGAGCATTGTCTGTAACGAAAAAAGACGTTGTAGTTCCTTCCAATGAGGAAATCGAAACAAAATAAGTGACCCTTAATCAGTTTACTGATTCTGGTGCATAAAACAAAAATCCTTCCTGGCTTTAGCTGGGAAGGATTTTTTGTGTTTTTGGACCAGTTAGAGCCCGAAAGCTCTGTTGTTTATCAAAACGATATTTGAACTGCTACGAACATGTGTAAAGTTTGCGATAATCCTTTACGAAAAATCTCAAACAATGGTAAACTTTTATTAACCCTGCACGTCAGGGCATACAGGGCAAAAATCGTCGAAAAATGCAAAATGCTGTTATAAAATAAATCCTAGGAGTGCTGAAGTGGCCAAAGTTAAAACCAAGTTTCAGTGTACGGAATGCGGCTATGAAGCCCCCAAATGGTACGGCAAATGTCCGGGTTGTCAGTCTTGGAATTCAATGGTGGAAGAAACCGAAACGGTGGTCAAAACACAAGGGAGAAATTCCCCTCTCTTTGAGAGTAAAGATAAGCCACTTCCCATCATAGATATAGATAGCGGTCAGGAACCGCGTGTACAGACTGGAATTGAAGAGCTGAATCGGGTTTTGGGCGGCGGAATTGTTCCGGGATCTCTCGTTCTGGTGGGCGGAGACCCCGGAATTGGAAAATCAACGTTGATGTTGCAGACATCTCATGCTTTGACCCATTCAGGTTTGCGTGTGTTATATGTCTCGGGTGAGGAGTCAGTCAAGCAAACCAAATTGCGTGCTGACCGTCTGGGTGCGCTGTCTCCAGAGTTATATGTATTGTGTGAGACCAATATGGAGCGGGTCGAGGAAGCGGTGGAGCAGATCCAGCCGCATTTTCTTGTCATCGACTCCATTCAAACTGTATATCTGCCAGAAGTCACCAGTGCACCCGGCAGTGTAGCTCAGGTAAGGGAATGTACGTCACGGTTCATGCGGATCGCCAAAGGCCGAGGCATTGCAACCGTGCTTGTGGGGCATGTTACGAAAGAAGGCGCCATTGCCGGTCCACGTATGCTGGAACATATGGTGGACTGTGTTCTTTATTTTGAAGGAGAGCGGCATCATACGTATCGCCTTTTACGTGCGGTAAAGAACCGTTTTGGTTCGACCAATGAAATTGGCATTTTTGAGATGGGTGAAGAAGGACTTCGTGAAGTGGGTAACCCTTCAGAACTCTTCCTGTCGGAACGTCCGCTTGGTGTAGCGGGTTCTACGGTAGTTGCCAGCATGGAGGGCACACGTCCTCTGCTCGTGGAATTGCAGGCGCTCATCTCGTCTACACACTTTCCTTCCCCACGTCGCATGGCCACAGGGATAGACCATCACAGGCTGAACCTCATTATTGCTGTACTTGAGAAAAGAATGGGCATGTTTTTGCAAACACAGGATGCGTATCTGAATGTAGCTGGGGGCGTGCGGCTGGATGAACCAGCTATTGATTTGGCGGTTGCGGTCAGCATTGCATCCAGTCTGAGGGATGTACCGACCAAACCGGATGACGTCGTCTTTGGCGAAATCGGTTTGACGGGTGAGGTTCGGGCTGTTTCACGGGCTGAACAACGGGTGAAAGAAGCTCAGAAATTGGGCTTTAAGCGTGTTATTTTACCAGAAAAAAGCTTAAAGGGCTGGAAACATCCTCGCGGGATACAACTGATCGGTGTGAATACCGTGGCAGATGCACTAGCGGTTGCTTTAGATTAGGGGGCATAACAAGATGAAAGATTCGAGCCAACTGGATAATATGAACGAATTGTTAAGGCTGATCGCACCAGGTACACCTTTCCGCGAAGGTCTGGAGAACGTGCTGCGCGCCAAAACGGGTGCACTGCTGGTTGTAGGATACAGCCCTGAAGTGATGGAAGTGGTGGATGGAGGATTCTCGATTAACTGTGATTTCTCTCCGAACTATCTGTATGAACTCGCCAAGATGGACGGTGCCATTATCCTTAGCGAGGATTTGAAGCGTATTCTATACGCCAATACTCAGCTCATTCCTGACTCATCCATCTCTTCATCTGAGACGGGGATCCGTCACCGGACGGCTGAGCGTGTCGCGAAACAAACAGGTAAATTAGTCGTATCTATATCGCAGCGCAGGAATATTATCACCTTATATCAAGGAACACTACGGTATTCCCTCAAGGAAATCGGGGTTATTTTGACCAAAGCGAATCAAGCGATCCAAACCCTGGAGAAATACAAAGCTGTATTGACACAGTCCCTTACGAATCTGAGTGCCTCCGAGTTCGAGGAACTGGTCACGATTCCTGAGGTGGTAAATGTCATTCAGCGTACAGAAATGGTTATGCGCATCAAAACGGAAATCAAACGTTACATTCATGAACTCGGCAACGAGGGACGTCTGATCTCCATGCAGATGGAGGAACTCGTTGGTACAACGGAAGAGGAAGCCTGGTTGCTGTATAAGGACTATGCCCGTGTTGACAGTGATGACAAAATCCGTGAGATTATCGTGGGTCTGAAAAGATTGTCGGACGATGAATTGCTGGATGCACATCATATTGTACGTCTGCTGGGATACCCTTCATCAGCGGCCACCTCCGAAGATTCGGTTGCGCCTCGCGGATATCGGGTATTAAATAAGATCCCCCGCCTGCCGAATGTCATTAT
This sequence comes from Paenibacillus sp. UMB7766-LJ446, assembly GCF_030226665.1. Taxonomy (NCBI): domain Bacteria; kingdom Bacillati; phylum Bacillota; class Bacilli; order Caryophanales; family Paenibacillaceae; genus Paenibacillus; species Paenibacillus sp. UMB7766-LJ446. Next base: position 54,534 of record NZ_JASOYM010000021.1, on the reverse strand, counting down.
CCATAACCTGGTGGGTCAATTCGAACAATTGCCTCATGTCATTATGGCTACAATTGAAGAGCTGGACGAAGTGGACGGGATTGGAGAGGTACGTGCCCGAACCATTAAGGAAGGTCTCAAGCGTTTGCAGGAGCAAATGTTTATTGACAGACAGATGTAAGGGTTTGCCTATAACGGCTTGAAAATAATGAGGTGAAATAACGATGTTAACCAGATTCATTCCGAATCTCTTTACCTTGGGTAATCTGTTTCTTGGAATGATGGCAATCCTGCTTGCAATTGATGGGAATTATAGTTTGGCAGCCATTTTGGTCATTATTGCGATGTTGCTTGACGGCCTCGATGGTCGTGTGGCACGGGCACTGAATGCCCAGAGTGAATTTGGTAAAGAGCTGGATTCATTGTCTGACATGGTGTCATTTGGTGCAGCTCCGGCCCTGATTATATTCATGGTCTCGTTTCAGGATGCAACTCCGGTTCTTGCCTGGATCGCAACCGCAAGCTTTCCCATTTGTGGTGCCATCCGGCTTGCCCGGTTTAATGTTCGCCCCGGTATCCCCGGGTACTTCACAGGCTTGCCGATTCCAGCAGCCGGAGGTGTACTGGCTACACTGTCCCTGTTTAACAAGGATATCGGTCCTGTAAGTATGATGATTGCGACGCTGCTGTTATCATATCTGATGGTAAGTTCGCTGAAATATCCCAATTTCAAAAAGGTTGGTCTGCCTCGTAAAGCGATTTGGATTGCACCATGGGTCATCGTCTTTGCGGTAGTGGTGGCAGTCATGTTCCCAGAACAACTATCCAAATTGATCTTTATTCCACTTGTGATATACGCTCTATATGGAATGAAGCATAATATGCGGACGGCAGCCTCACGTAACCGGGCCAAAAAGCGTAAGGAAGAGAAGTCTTCACGTCCTTCCGATCGCTAGGCATTCCATCATTCTGGAAATCGGTCGGTCTGTGTCTCCTATATCAAAACAATACAAAGAAAGCACGTACGCTCCTGAACGGAGAATGCGTGCTTATTTTTGTTTTTCAAATCTATACCTTAACTTAACCATTGTTTACGACAAATTGAACATCCCTAACGTCGAACATTTCTGTGACTCGTGATTTACGACTTCTTCCATGTTGATGTCCAGCAGATTGCAGAGAGCCGACATATAAAACAGGTTCCGCCCCAGTTCAGAGCTGATCACCTCTTTACAATTCTCGCACAATTCACCTTCCACATGCGTTTCCAGCAGCCCTTTGGATTGAGCGATATCGCTCTCCGGGGCATATTTCTGCTTGGTGGCGTGCAGCTCAATGCAGCCGCATTCGGTAATGGCCTTGGACACGGCACGGTTGACAGAAGCTCCGGCTTGTCCCGTCTTGGACAGTACATCAATCAGGCTGCGATGACGCAGCAACAGCTCGGAAACTTGATCCTGAAAAGCCTGTAAACTTAGCGTACTCATTTTGCTACTCACCTCGGGATATGAATTGAATTCATTATATGCCAATAATTTACCTTCTTTCAACTGACGATTTCAACATTTCCAAAAAGTTCTTGTAAAGCGGGATTAGCAATCCGGGAATTGGATCATACTGGATATAAAGATGAAGATATATTGAAGGAGGTGCAGGGACTTATGTGGAAAAAAGGCATTTTAACTTTTACAGGATTGTGCGGTGCATGGTTCGGCTACACGGCATATCATCTGGCAGGAAAATCTGTCCCTTGGATGGCTGAATGGATTCAGTCAGCAGGACTGTTAGGGGCTGGGGTAGCAACGTTATTAGGAGCAGTAATGTTTATGTCTGTATGCAACATCGGTGGAACATTAATGGCAACCAGACTGCAGAATGGGATTGATTCTCTAGCAAAGGTGCCGATGAATGAATTGGCTGCAGGTGCCGCTGGTACCGTTGCTGGTTTACTGGTAGCCTTGCTTTTATATCCTTGTGTGGCATGGCTGGGGACAGCTGGAGAAGTGCTGCAGGTGGCACTGACGGTCGTAAGTAGCTATGCAGGCTATATGCTTGCCATGGCAAAGAAAGACGATCTGGCGGCATTCTGGATGTCAGGACGCTGGGGTCATCCCGAGGTGGACGAGGAAAGACGGCTGGAAGAGCACAAAATTTTGGATACCAGTGTCATTATCGATGGTCGCATCGCAGATATATGCAAAACCGGATTTATTGAGGGCACGATTGTAATCCCGGAATTCGTTCTGGAGGAATTGCAGCACATTGCTGATTCATCGGACTTGCTCAAGCGAAACAGAGGACGCAGAGGGCTTGATATACTGAATAAAATTCAGAAGGAATTGGATGTTAAAGTACTCATCTACGAGGGAGATTTCGAGGAAATTTCTGAAGTGGACAGCAAGCTGGTCAAGCTCGCCAAGGTGCTTCAGGGTAAAGTCGTCACCAACGACTTCAACCTGAACAAGGTCTGCGAATTGCAAGGAGTATCCGTGTTAAACATCAACGATCTTGCCAATGCGGTTAAGCCGGTGGTACTACCAGGTGAGGAGATTATGGTGCAGATTATCAAGGATGGCAAGGAGCATGGTCAGGGTGTAGCCTATCTGGATGATGGCACAATGATTGTTGTGGAGGGCGGACGTGAGTACATCGGCATGATGATGGAAGTGCTGGTGACCAGTGTGCTGCAGACGTCAGCAGGACGAATGATTTTTGCCAAGCCGAAACTGTTGGAAAAAGCCCAATAAAGCGGTATGATGGGTAGTGTATCGTTTAACGATATTTTATATCGAAAGTAGATATTTTGTATCTTAAGACGATAAACTGACAGACAAGGCAGGGATTGCGGCATGGATAAAGGGTGGGGTGTTGTCATTGTGGCAGCAGGTCGAGGGACCCGGATGGGAACGACCGAGAGCAAGCAGTTTCTGCTGCTGCAGGACAAGCCCGTTTTCATACATACGCTCGAAGTGTTTGCGGCTTTGGACGAGGTCAGCGAAATGGTGCTGGTCACAGGATCTGCCGATGTTGAACGCTGCCTGGTTTGGGTAAAAGAATACCGACTGGAATCACGTGTCCGTGTCATCCCCGGAGGGAAAGAGAGACAGCATTCTGTCCACGAAGGCCTTAAGGCATTGGGGACGGATTGGGTCCTCGTTCACGACGGGGTACGCCCTTTTATAAACCGTGAGCAGATTATGGGGTGTATGCAGGCCGCCATGTCGGGTGGAGCAGCTGTACTGGCTGTTCCAGTGAAGGATACGATCAAACAAGTCAATGCGGAGGGAATCGTTACAGCGACGCCTGACCGCAGCAGTCTGTGGAGCATTCAAACCCCGCAGGCTTTTCGTCTTTCTTCCCTGGTGCTCGCATACGAATCGGCGGAACGGGACGGATTTCTCGGAACGGATGACGCGATGCTGGCTGAACGTCAGGGAATGTCGGTCAAGGTTGTGGAAGGCAGTTATACGAACATCAAATTAACGACACCGGAAGATTTGGAATACGCTGCGTTTATCCTGGGGGGAGAGAAGAAGCGATGATACGTGTAGGACAAGGATTTGATGTACACCAGCTGGTAGAGGGACGCCCATGCATTATTGGCGGGGTGACGATTCCTTATGAAAAAGGACTGCTGGGCCACTCGGACGCAGATGTGCTGCTGCATGCTATTAGTGATGCCATTCTTGGTGCGCTTGCGCTTGGGGATATTGGCAAACACTTCCCGGATACGGATCCGGAGTTCAAGGATGCCGATAGCCTGAAACTGCTGGAGCATGTGTGGCAGTTGGTGAAGGATCGCGGATACCGTCTGGGGAACATCGATTCAACCATTATTGCACAGAAACCGAAGATGGCACCTTACGTTCCGCAGATGGCCGAGATTATTGCCAAGGCACTGGAAGCGGATGTAACTCAGGTGAATGTCAAAGCGACAACAACAGAGCAACTGGGATTCCCCGGACGGGGAGAGGGCATAGCAGCCCAATCGGTTGTTTGCCTTGTTCGCGTGTGATATTATCAACCAATTAGAGACGGAGGGGATATTATGAGCACCGAAGTTCGCGTGCGTTACGCGCCAAGTCCAACGGGACACCTGCATATCGGGAACGCCCGTACAGCGCTGTTTAACTATTTGTATGCCAAACATAATAACGGCAAATTCATTATTCGTATTGAGGATACGGACGTGAAACGCAACATTGCCGGTGGTGAAGAAAGCCAGCTGAAATACCTGAAATGGCTCGGAATCGAGTGGGACGAAAGTATTGATGTCGGCGGAGAGTACGGACCATACCGTCAGACGGAACGTCTGGACATCTATCGTAAATATACGCAGGAATTGCTGGACAAAGGTCTGGCTTACCGCTGTTATTGCACAGAAGAAGAGCTGGAACAAGAACGCGAGGAACAGACAGCTCGTGGAGAAACACCGCGTTATTCGGGCAAACACCGTGATCTGACACCGGAGCAACAGAGTGCATTTGAAGCGGAAGGCCGTGTGGCAAGTATCCGTTTCCGTGTACCGACAGAACAGATATATACGTTTGATGATATGGTAAAAGGTACAATCTCATTCAACAGCAAGGAATCCGGCGACTTCGTTATTGTGAAAAAAGACGGCATTCCCACGTACAACTATGCAGTTGCTGTGGATGATCACCTGATGAAGATCTCTCACGTCCTGCGTGGTGAGGATCACATCTCTAACACACCGCGTCAATTGATGATCTATGAAGCGCTTGGCTGGGAGCCTCCGCAATTCGGTCATATGACGCTGATCGTGAATGAAAACCACAAAAAGCTGAGCAAACGGGATGAGTCCGTTATTCAGTTTATTGAACAATATGATCAGCTCGGCTATTTGCCGGAAGCGATGTTTAACTTCATCTCCCTGCTTGGCTGGTCGCCTGAAGGAGAAGAAGAGATCTTCTCGCAGGAGCAGTTAATCTCCATTTTTGATACGAAGCGTCTGTCCAAGAGCCCGGCGGTATTTGATACCCATAAGCTGGCTCACTTGAACAACCATTACATCAAAAATGCGGACCCGGATCGCATTGCAGAAATGGCGATTCCCCATCTGCAAAAAGCGGGACGTATTGCTACTGAGCTGTCTCCTGAACAGAAAGAATGGGCATATACGCTTGTTCATCTCTACCAGGAACAGATGAATTCTGCCTCCGATATCGTGGAATTGTCGGAAGTGTTCTTCCGTTCCCACCTGGAGCTGGAAAGTGAAGGTGCCGCTGTACTGGCTGAAGAGCAGGTGCCAACCGTTCTGAAAGCATTTGCTGATAAGGTACAGGCAAGCGACGAATTTACACCAAGCAAGATGGCTGCGCTGATCAAGGAAGTTCAGAAGGAGACCGGATTTAAGGGCAAACAGCTGTTTATGCCAATCCGTGTTGCTCTGACAGGACAGACTCATGGCCGCGATCTAAACCAAACGATTGTATTGCTTGGCCGCGATACGGTTATTGATCGATTGCATGCTCAGGTTAAAGGCGCGTAAGAGTACCCCTGTTTTAGTCTGCTTTGGACTTAAGGGTGGAGCTTCGTTCAGACCGATGTGAAGGAAGATTGTTGTCAGTCCATAACCTTTTCGCTATAATAGCAACACAAAGGTTAAATGGTATGATTTTATCATTCATCATAAAAACAGCAAAGACCGGGAGAAGTAGGCTGAACCGGACAGATTCAGAGAGGATGGTCCTGCAGTAGAGAACAAGATTCTATGCTGCGGTGGCTGTGAGCCATCCGCTGTCCGCCAGTCGAAATGCACCCGTGAGCTGCACAGCCGAATCCGGCCCCGCCTCTTGTTTTGTAGAAGAGAGGAAAACGTCAGGGTAGGTTGTGACGGTTGGTTCCCGTTACGGAACTGTTGAGGGTTCATTCTTGTGCAAGGATATGAAGCAGCTATAACACGTTGCTCAGTTCTTGTATGTTAAGGCATGAACCGAGCAGAGTGGGACCGCGATAAACGCCTCTGCAGCTTAAATAGCTGCAGGGGCGTTTTCTGTTTAGGTCGAGTCGGAAGTACACTACCATGAGGGCCGCGCCATCCGGTAAGCCGGAGGACGAAGACCTGAACAAGAGGGGAACGAGCATGTTCAAGAAGATCAGATCAGATATCCAGGCGGTGTTTGAAAACGATCCGGCGGCCCGGGGTTGGTTTGAGGTTGTATTTACCTACTCGGGGCTGCATGCGATATGGGCGCACCGGATGGCACACTTTTTATACAAGCGGAAATGGTTTTCTTTCGCCCGCTTCATTTCACAGGTCAGCCGTTTTATGACAGGCATCGAAATCCATCCTGGGGCTACCATTGGCAATCGGTTGTTTATTGACCATGGCATGGGAGTTGTAATTGGGGAAACGTGTGAAATCGGGGATGATGTTGTCATTTATCAGGGGGTCACGCTTGGCGGAACGGGTAAAGAAAAAGGGAAGAGACATCCGACAATTGGCAATAATGTGGTTATATCATCCGGGGCGAAGGTGCTTGGTTCCTTCAGTGTGGGGGATCAATGCAATATTGGTGCGAACTCGGTTGTGCTGAAGGAAGTCCCTTCAAACAGCACCGTTGTAGGCATACCGGGCAGAATCGTGAAGCAGGATGGGCGTCGGGTGGACCGTCTGAATCAGCAGCTTCCCGATCCGGTCATCGATTCCCTGCGCAGTATGCAGCAAGAGATCGAACAATTGCGTGAAGAAGTGCGTACTTTGAAGAGTACCCGTGAAAGTGAGTTTTCCCGTGGTACAATAGAATAATGATGGAAACGGATGAAAGGAAAGTGACTATGACGCTTCAAATTTACAATACGATGAGTCGTACCAAAGAGAATTTTATTCCCCAAGAGCCAGGAAAAGTGAAAATGTATGTGTGCGGGCCAACGGTATATGATTACATTCATATCGGAAATGCACGTCCGGTTATTTTTTTCGACACGGTTCGCGGATACCTGGAACAGACCGGTCATGAGGTGAACTATGTCGTGAACTTCACGGATGTCGATGACAAGCTCATTCGTAAAGCCGAGCAGCTTGGGACGGATGTTCCTCATGTCGCCGAGAAGTTTATTGCGGCTTATTACGAAGACCTCGAAGGGCTGGGTATTCCAAAGGCAAGCAGTAATCCTAGAGTAACGGAAAACATGCCGCTCATTATTGATTTTATCCGCGAGCTGGTTGAAAAGGACTTTGCCTATGAAAATGGCGGTGACGTATATTATCGCACAGGCAAATTCGCGGAGTATGGCAAACTGTCGAAGCAAAACCTTCAGGAATTACAGTTTGGAATTCGCATTGGTGTAGATGAGCGCAAAGAGCACCCGGAAGACTTTGTACTCTGGAAAGCTGCGAAGCCGGGTGAGATCTTCTGGTCCAGTCCGTGGGGCGATGGTCGTCCAGGCTGGCATATTGAGTGCTCTGCCATGGCACGGGAGTATCTGGGGGATACACTGGATATTCACGGTGGAGGACAGGATCTGCAGTTCCCGCACCATGAGTGCGAATGCGCTCAATCCGAGGTGTTGACGGGCAAACCGCTCGCAAACTACTGGATGCATAATGGATTTATCCGTATCGATAATGAAAAAATGTCGAAATCACTCGGAAATGGTGTGCTTGTTAAAGACCTTCGAAATCAATACAAACGCGAAGCCATTCGATACTTCATGTTGTCTACTCACTATCGCAATCCGTTGAACTTTACGGAAGATACGATGGAGCAGGCGCAGAACAGTGTAGACCGGATTGCCAATAGCGTAGGCAACCTGAAACATCGCTTGCAGGCTGTAAGTGTGGACCAGGCTGTGTCGGAAGAGTTCGCTGCTAGGCTGGAGCAAATTCGTCAGCAGTATCATCAAAAAATGCAGGATGACTTCAATACGCCTGATGCAATCACAGCGCTGTTTGAGTGGGCTGGGGAAGCTAACCAACTGCTGCAGCAAGATGTGGTTAATGCTGCGGACATTCGTGCCCTGTTGGAATTGTTCAGTGAGTTGAATGCGGTGCTTCGCATTTATACCGAGGCGGAACCAGAACTCTTGGACGAAGAAATTGAACGTCTAATTGAAGAACGTAACGAAGCGCGTAAGACCAAAAACTGGGCACGTGCTGATGAAATTCGGGATGAACTGTCTGCGCAGGGCATCTTGCTTGAGGATACGGCTCAAGGAATGAGATGGCGGCGCAAATGAGCGAGGAACAACTGAATAAGTTGTCTGAATCTGTCGAGTATGTCGAGCAACCGAAGGAACAACAGCCAGATGAACAGTCTCTGCAAGTTGACCAAGGGGGATGGTTTCCTTATCCCCCATCTCGGCCTGCGCGGTTGATTCCACCCATTGCTCTTGCCTATATTGGGGATGCGGTATATGAGGTAGCCGTACGACAGTATCTGTTATCTAAAGCCAACATGCGCCCCAACCATCTGCACCGTAGTGCGACAGGCTTGGTATCGGCGAAGGCACAGAGCCGTATTCTCACTGGTATAGAGGCTGAGCTGACCGAGGAAGAACGTGACATTGTCAGACAAGGTCGTAATGCCAAGTCCGGCAGTATTCCCAAAAACGCAGACGTTTTGGAATATAGACATGCCACAGCTTTGGAGTGTCTGATCGGTTACCTGTATAGCAGTGGTCGGCATGATCGCATGATTGAACTGATTCGTCAGGGTATCGAGCATGCCGAACAAAATTCGCAATTACCTACAAAATAATACTAATTACAACAAAACCGCTCTGTAAGGTACGCTGATCATGGCGTAGTAAATTACAAGGCGTTATAGAGAGGATCGAATAAAGATGGAAGAAGAATGGATCGCCGGTAAGCACTCCGTGACGGAGGCGCTGCGTTCAGGCCGGACCATTAATAAAATATGGATTGCAGATACCGCGCAAAAACATCTGACTCAACCGATTATCACAGAAGCGAAAAAACTGGGTATTGTCATTCAGCATGTAGACAAGCGTAAACTGGATCAGACGGTCCCGGGCGTTCAACACCAGGGAGTGGTGGCACAAGCGGCACCTTACGCTTATGTGGAGGTTGAAGACATTCTTGCTGCAGCGGCTGCAAAAAATGAACATCCATTTTTGATTTTGCTGGATGAGATTGAAGATCCTCATAATCTTGGATCGATTTTGCGGACGGCTGACTGCACAGGTGCCCATGGTGTCATTGTACCGAAACGTCGCTCAGCTGCAGTTACAGTGACCGTATCCAAAACATCTGCAGGTGCGGTAGAGTACGTGCCCGTTGCTCGTGTAAGCAATCTCGGTCAAACCATTGATCGTCTTAAGGAAGAGGGCGTTTGGGTTGTGGGTACGGATGTTGCTGCTCAGGAGAGCGTGTTCGGGAACGGAGTCTTTACAGGCCCGGTAGCCCTCGTGATCGGGAACGAGAATAAGGGGATGGGACGGCTCATTCGTGAAAAATGTGATGTGCTGATCAAATTGCCGATGCAAGGACAGATTAATTCCCTGAATGCTTCCGTGGCAGCGGGGGTTGTCATGTATGAAGTGCTCCGCTCGCGCCAAGCGCAGGACTAGAAGATATGGCTGATTCCCGTGATGTGCTTCTTGTAGACGGGTACAACATGATTGGTGACTGGCCGGAGCTATCCCGATTGGCGGAGAGTGGGCTGGAGGAGGCCCGCAACAGGCTTCTCTCTCGTCTAGCCGACTATCAGGCATTCTCCGGCTTGAGAGTCATTGTTGTTTTTGACGCCTACCTCGTGCCTGGACTCGGTAAATCCTTTACACAGAGCAAAGTACAGATCTTTTTCACAAAGGAAAGAGAGACGGCAGACGAATGCATTGAGAGACTCGTTCGGGAACTAAGCACGCGAAGACGCCAAATCTATGTGGCTACAAGTGATATGGTAGAGCAGCATGTCATTTTTGGACAGGGAGCTCTGCGTGTATCCGCAAGGGAATTGCTCATCGAAGTAGAGCAGAACGAAAAAGAGTTACAGAAACGTCTGGAAGAAGATCAAGCTAAAGCAACCCGAAATACGCTTGGCGGGAAGTTAAGTCCGGATGTTTTGAAGCAGTTTGAGCGATGGCGCCGGGAATAACAGCACGGTTTTACAGAAATTAGAATTTTGAAACTCTTGACAATTATGTTATTGATGTTCTTTTTTAGGCAGAGCGTGGTTGACGGTGTGAGGTACCATCATATATACTGATCCTATATTTCATAGAGTAGAGTAACGGGGTACCTTGCGTTGCAGCCGGAGGGATTGTCTGTGAGTGTCGACCTCAAAGATATCATGTTATCCAAGTATGATTACCAAAGTGACGAAGACATTGTCGAAGCGGTCCGTGAAGGTGAAAGCGAAGCGCTGGAGTTTTTGATTAACAAATATCGTAACTTTGTACGCGCCAAGGCAAGATCTTATTTTCTGATTGGAGCTGACCGGGAGGATATCATTCAAGAAGGAATGATTGGACTCTATAAATCCATTAGGGATTTCAAAGGGGACAAGCTCGCTTCTTTCAAAGCTTTCGCCGAGCTGTGCATTACACGACAGATTATTACGGCAATCAAGACAGCAACACGTCAGAAGCATATTCCGCTTAATTCTTATGTATCACTGGACAAGCCTATTTATGACGAAGAGTCCGATCGTACGTTACTCGATGTGATTTGTGGAACACAGGTCAGCGATCCGGAAGAGCTTATCATCAATCAGGAAGAGTTTGTTGGCCTGGAAGATAAGATGTCTGAGATTTTGAGTGATCTGGAACGTAAAGTATTGATGTTGTATCTGGACGGGAGATCTTATCAAGAGATTGCAGTGGATTTGGACAGGCATGTGAAGTCCATTGATAATGCACTTCAGCGCGTGAAGCGCAAACTTGAAAAGTACCTGGAAGTTCGAGATAATTGAACACATGTTGTCGTTGACGGAAAAGGCTCGGGGTTTGAGTCTTTTTTTGCTGCTTCAAGTTTATAAAGTAAAAGAATGATTATACTAGTAATCGCTTGGTCCATGCAGGAGAAGAGAAAAAACAGAGATGCGAAACCAAATGTGTTGGCAAGGAACTTTTACCCAATAATGAGAGGCTAATCTTTCATTGACAGGGTTATACCCATATGATAAAGTGTTTTAGGTAGGCCTAAATTCGCGGCTTTTTTTTAGGATCAATTTAGAGACTCCGCTTCAATGTGGAAGTCTTCGGGAGGTGTACATCATGCGGGTAATTATTACTTTGGCTTGTACGAATTGCAAACAAAGAAATTACACTACGACGAAAAACAAGCGTAATCACCCCGACCGCATGGAGATGAAGAAATTTTGCAAGTTTTGTAACGAGCAGACTTCTCATCGCGAAACCAGATAGTTTTTTGGAGGTGTAGTCGGCGTGAAACGTAGTTTCAAATCTCTGATTTCCTTTTTCTCTGAAAGCTGGGCTGAACTTAAAAAAGTTCGCTGGCCTAATCGTAAAGAGCTGACCAACTACACATTGATCGTTCTTGGTACTGTTGTGGTTATGACGCTGTTTTTTTGGGTCGTTGATATCGGCATCTCCGCTGTGATCGAAGCGATTATTTAAGAAGGGTCCCAGGTGGCTTGATATGGAAAAAAGATGGTACGTCGTTCATACCTATTCAGGGTATGAGAATAAGGTCAAAGCCAATTTGGAAAAACGCGTAGAGTCCATGGGCATGGAAGACAAGATTTTCCGCGTTCTTGTTCCTATGGAAGAAGAAGTGGTGAACAAAGACGGTAAGAAAAAAACCGTTATGCGTAAAGTTTACCCCGGTTATGTCTTGGTCGAAATGGTCCAGACGGATGACTCTTGGTATGTTGTTCGCAACACACCAGGTGTTACGGGATTTGTCGGTTCGACAGGTTCCGGGTCCAAACCAACAGCCTTGCTGCCTGAAGAAGTGGAACAAATTCTGAAGCATATGGGCATGGTTGAGCCGAAGCCTAAAATTGAATTCGATATTAAGGAATCCGTACGTATTAAAGTTGGTCCTTTTGCGAATTTTGTGGGCTCCGTGGAAGAAATCTTGGTAGACAAAAGCAAGTTGAAAGTGCACGTGAACATGTTTGGACGGGAAACACCGCTTGAGTTGGAATACACGCAAGTGGAGAAGATATAGTTTCTTCAAGTTTCTTGTGGGAGGGCTGAGAGGCCCGTTAACCACTATTTTGCAAGGAGGTGTCAATCATGGCAAAAAAGGTAATCAAAATGGTAAAACTGCAAATTCCAGCAGGTAAAGCGAATCCAGCGCCTCCGGTAGGTCCAGCTTTGGGTCAAGCAGGTGTCAACATCATGGCATTCTGTAAAGAGTTCAACGCTCGTACAGCCGATCAAGCGGGATTGATTATTCCTGTTGAAATCACAGTATTCGAAGACCGTTCCTTTACTTTCATTACTAAAACTCCACCAGCAGCAGTTCTGTTGAAAGTGGCAGCTAAAGTAGAAAAAGGATCCGGCGAACCGAACAAGAAAAAAGTAGCTACCGTTAAACGTGATGCGGTACGTCAAATCGCGGAACAAAAAATGCCTGACCTGAATGCTGCTGACGTTGAGTCTGCAATGCGTATGGTCGAAGGTACTGCCCGCAGCATGGGTATCACCATCGAAGACTAATTTTTCATCTGAAACATGGCTTCGTAAAGCCGGCCGATTCGCGGCCGGTTGATGTGGGAGGTATATCCGCTAACACCACAAAGGAGGAATATAACATGGCTAAACACGGTAAAAAATACCTGGAAGCTGCCAAGCTGATTGACAGCGAAGCAACTTACGAGCCTTCAGAAGCTGTAGAGCTTGTGAAAAAGGCAGCCACTGCAAAATTCGATGAAACGATCGAAGCAGCAGTACGCTTGGGCGTTGACCCACGTAAACAAGACCAGGCAGTACGTGGTGTTGTTGTCTTGCCACACGGCACAGGTAAAACACAACGCGTATTGGTATTTGCAAAAGGTGACAAAGCGAAAGAAGCGGAAGCGGCTGGCGCGGACTATGTTGGTGATGCAGACATGATCAACAAAATCCAACAAGGCTGGTTCGAATTCGACGTCTGCGTAGCGACACCGGACATGATGAGTGAAGTAGGTAAATTGGGCCGACTGCTCGGCGGTAAAGGTCTGATGCCTAACCCTAAAGCCGGAACGGTAACTTTCGATGTATCCAAGGCTGTTCAAGAAATCAAAGCCGGTAAAATCGAATATCGTCTGGATCGTGCAGGTCAAATTCATGCACCGATCGGTAAAGCTTCTTTCTCTGCAGAGCAACTGAATGAGAACCTTAAAGCTCTCATGGATGCTTTGACTCGTGCTAAACCGGCGGCAGCAAAAGGTGTTTATCTGAAGAATGTAAGTCTTTCTTCCACGATGGGCCCTGGAGCACGCGTGAACGCAGCTTCTTTTAGATAATATCACTTGACAGGCTTGTCCTGTTCTGATAATCTATAAAAGTTGTGAGTCCGAGTGACTGACCGTTGACATTTGAATATGCTTACCGTAGACAGTAGGTGCCATTTTGGCTTAATTTCCTGCCGAGGTGTGATTATAGAACTTAGAACGATGCAAATCGGTTATGAGTATATATCAAGCCTTCGTGATTCTACGGAGGCTTTTCTTAATGGGATAAATTTGATCAGGAGGTGTACAGTTTGGCAAACGCAAAAGTGATTCAAGCAAAACAAGAATCCGTTGATGCAGTAACAGCAAAATTGCGCGAGAGCGTTACTAGCGTTGTTGTTGACTATCGCGGTTTGAACGTTGCCCAAGTAACTGAGCTGCGTAAGCAGCTTCGTGAAGCCGGAATCGAATTCCAAGTGCTGAAAAACTCGTTGCTTCGCCGCGCAGCAGCTGCAGCAGAACTGACAGAACTTAACGAAGTACTGTCAGGTCCTAGTGCAATTGCATTCAGCGTAGACGACGTAGTGGCTCCAGCCAAAATTCTGAACGACTTCGCGAAAAAGAACGATGCACTGGAATTGAAAGGTGCAGTCGTAGAAGGTCGCGTAATTGGAGTAGAAGAAGTCAAAGCATTGGCAGAATTGCCATCCCGCGAAGGTCTCCTCTCCATGCTCCTCAGCGTGCTTCAAGCGCCAGTGCGCAACTTCGCGCTTGCGGTTAAAGCTGTTGCTGAAAAAGAAGAACAAGGCGCGTAAGCAACTTGATCTGAACGCTGCTTAGCAGTGATGAAATACAAAAAAATAATATTATATATGGAGGTTCAATCATGAGTAAAGAGCAAATCTTGGAAGCAATCAAAGGCATGACTGTACTGGAACTGAATGATCTCGTTAAAGCAATCGAAGAAGAATTCGGCGTAACTGCTGCAGCTCCAGTAGCTGTTGCAGGTGGCGGAGCTGCTGCAGCTGAAGCTGAGCAATCCGAGTTCGACGTAATCTTGACTAGCGCTGGTGCTTCCAAAATCAACGTTATCAAAGCAGTTCGCGAAATCACAGGTCTTGGCCTGAAAGAAGCAAAAGAAGTAGTTGACAACGCTCCAAAAGCGTTGAAAGAAAAAGTTAGCAAAGAAGAAGCAGAAACGGTTAAAGCTAAGCTTGAAGAAGCAGGCGCTACAATCGAAGTTAAATAATTTGGCTTTCATTAGCTAAATGAACAAAACAACAAACCCCTTGACTTATATCAAGGGGTTTGTTGCTGTAATTGTAAATGGAAAGTGAGTGAGGACATGTCCAATCATTATTATTCGGACAAACCGCAGGTGGCACATGACAGACGGGCTACAGAAGCGGAGCTACGCGGATGGAAATTACGACTCGTTACGGATGCAGGGGTATTTTCCAAAAACGGAATCGATTACGGCAGCAGAGTGCTGATTGATGCTATAGAGTTGCCTGCTGGAGCTCATGTACTGGATGTGGGTTGCGGGTATGGACCAATTGGTCTTACAGCAGCTAAACTTGTACCGGATGGACATGTCACCATGATCGATATCAATGAGAGAGCCGTTGAGCTTTCCAAGGAAAATGCAAAAGCGAATGGTATAACGAATGTAACGGTTATGCAAAGCAATCTTCTGGCTGAAGTTGAAAAGGAAGACTATGACGCGATTCTGACGAATCCTCCGATCCGTGCGGGTAAGGAAACCGTGCATTTGATCTTTGAACAGGCGTATCGTCATTTGAAGGTGGGCGGAGCGTTATGGATTGTCATTCAGAAAAAGCAGGGAGCACCTTCGGCAAAAGCGAAGCTGGAATCTCTCTTTGGACGAGTGGAGGAAGTAACGAAGGATAAAGGCTACCGAATTTTCAAAGCGGTAAAATTGGAAGAGGCGCCTTTAGGCTAAATCCTGATTTGTAAAGTAAGCAGGGGAGCATTTTTTTTGCAATAGGACTATTGACTTGAAATTCAGGTCGTGGTATTATTGTAAAATGTCAGTATTAAGATGCCCTATTTGGCTTTAGCTAACTAAAAATGTCAACCTTTTTTACGCCGAACGGGCTTATTATGCCAACGTTTGGCGTATAATATGTACATTTTGGGCAAACTGGGGATAAGTATGTTTTGGAAAGACATCCGCCGATAAAAGTTGCTCTTTTTTCGAACGACATTCGAGTAAGGGCTTTTCTTTATTTGTGGATGCATTGCTTTGCTCTGTATGTGTACCATTATAAGGTTACAAACAGAGGTTCGCAACGAAATTTTTAAAGTGAGTAGACATTGAGGGGTGAGTTTAAGTTGGCAGGACATCTTGTTCAATATGGTCGACGCACTCGGCGCAGTTATGCACGAATTAACGAGATACTCGAAGTTCCGAACCTGATTGAAATCCAACAAAAATCTTACGATTGGTTTTTGGAGGAAGGGTTGCGCGAAATGTTCCAGGATATCTCGCCGATCCAGGATTTTACAGGTAACTTGATTTTGGAATTTATCGACTACAGTCTCGGTGAACCGAAGTATACAGTAGATGACGCGAAAGAGCGCGACGTTACTTATGCAGCACCGCTTCGGGTCAAAGTCCGGCTCATTAATAAGGAAACCGGCGAAGTCAAAGAGCAGGAAGTATTCATGGGAGATTTCCCGCTGATGACCGACACCGGCACATTTATTATTAATGGTGCGGAACGGGTTATTGTCAGCCAGTTGGTTCGCTCTCCTAGCGTTTACTTCAGTACCAAAGTAGATAAAAACGCCAAAAAAACGTATACCGCTACAGTTATTCCTAACCGCGGCGCTTGGCTCGAACTGGAGATGGACGCGAAGGATGTTGTTTACGTCCGGATCGACCGCACACGTAAAATACCGGTGACGGTTCTCCTGCGTGCACTTGGTTTTGGCACAGACGCTGAGATTCTGGATCTGCTCGGTAATGACGAATATATCCGCAACACGCTGGACAAAGACAATACGGATTCTACGGAGAAAGCGCTGATTGAGATTTATGAGCGTCTTCGTCCGGGCGAGCCGCCAACGCTTGATAATGCGAAAAGCTTGCTCGTCGCTCGTTTCTTTGATCCAAAACGTTATGACCTTGCTAATGTGGGTCGTTACAAAATCAACAAAAAGCTGCACATCAAGAACCGTTTGTTCAACCAACGTTTGGCTGAGTCTCTTGTGGATACCGAAACCGGTGAAATCATTGCCGAAGCAGGTCAAATGATAGACCGTCGTCTGTTGGATGAGATCATGCCGCAGCTGGAGAAAAGCGTTGGTTTCCGCACATATCATGTGGCTAACGGCGTTTTGGATGCCAATGATATCCCGATGCAAACGATTGATGTGTTTTCACCGATTGAGGATGGTAAGGTCGTTAAACTGATTGCCAATGCTAACATTGATAAATCAGTGAAGAACGTTACACCAGCTGATATCATTTCCTCTATCAGTTACTTCATTAACCTTTTGCATGGCATCGGAAGCACAGATGATATCGATCACCTGGGTAACCGTCGTCTTCGCTCGGTTGGTGAACTCTTGCAAAACCAATTCCGTATCGGTTTATCCCGTATGGAACGTGTAGTTCGTGAGAGAATGTCCATTCAGGATGCTAACGTAATCACGCCTCAGGCTTTGATTAACATACGTCCTGTTATCGCATCCATTAAAGAGTTCTTCGGTAGCTCCCAATTGTCACAGTTTATGGATCAAACGAACCCATTGGGTGAGTTGACGCATAAACGCCGTCTGTCCGCTCTCGGACCAGGTGGTTTGACGCGTGAGCGTGCCGGCATGGAAGTCCGTGACGTGCATCCATCCCACTATGGCCGGATGTGTCCGATCGAGACACCAGAGGGACCAAACATTGGTTTGATCAACTCATTGTCGACATTTGCCCGTGTGAACGAATATGGTTTCATTGAAGCTCCTTATCGCTGGGTAGATCCGAAGACTGGTGTCGTAACCGAGCAAATCGATTACCTGACAGCAGACGAAGAGGACAACTATGTAATCGCTCAAGCGAATGCGAAGCTGAATGAAGATAGTACATTCGAAGAAGAAGCGATCATTGTACGTTACAACAAGCAGTCGGATAACATCCTTACGATGCCGAGTGAACGCGTTGACTACATGGACGTATCTCCTAAACAAGTTGTATCCGTCGCTACGGCGCTCATTCCGTTCCTTGAGAACGATGACTCCAACCGTGCGCTCATGGGATCAAACATGCAGCGGCAGGCCGTTCCACTCTTGATTCCAAAAGCACCGCTTGTCGGAACAGGTATGGAACATAAAGCCGCGAAAGATTCCGGTGTATGTATTGTCTCCAAATATGACGGGATTATTGAACGTTCTTCTGCGAATGAAATTTGGTTGCGTCGTATTGAAGAAGTTGATGGTCAAGAAGTCAAAGGCGATATCGTTAAATATAAATTACACAAATTTATGCGTTCGAACCAAGGAACATGCATTAACCAACGTCCGATTGTCAAAAGAGGTGCTGTTGTCAAAGCTGGCGACATCCTTGCAGACGGTCCTTCGACGGAAATGGGTGAATTGGCACTGGGACGTAACGTCGTTGTTGCTTTCATGACTTGGGAAGGTTACAACTACGAGGATGCGATCCTGCTCAGCGAAAAACTCGTGAAAGAAGATGTCTACACATCGATCCATATCGAGGAGTATGAGTCTGAAGCACGTGATACTAAGCTCGGTCCTGAAGAGATCACGCGTGACATCCCTAACGTTGGGGAAGAAGCGCTGCGTAATCTGGATGAGCGCGGTATTATCCGTATCGGTGCAGAAATCAGTGCTGGTGACATTCTGGTTGGTAAAGTAACACCAAAAGGTGTAACAGAACTGACTGCAGAAGAGCGTCTCCTGCATGCGATCTTTGGTGAGAAAGCACGTGAAGTACGTGATACTTCCTTGCGTGTACCTCACGGTACTGACGGTATCGTAGTCGATGTAAAAGTCTTCACCCGTGAAAATGGTGATGAACTGCCTCCAGGTGTTAACCAGCTCGTTCGTGTCTATATTGCTCAAAAACGGAAAATTTCCGAGGGTGATAAAATGGCCGGACGTCACGGTAACAAAGGGGTCGTGGCCCGTATCCTGCCGGAAGAAGATATGCCTTTCCTGCCAGACGGTACACCAGTTCAAATCGTTCTTAACCCGCTGGGCGTACCTTCCCGGATGAACATCGGTCAAGTGCTTGAAGTTCACTTGGGTATGGCAGCCATGCAGCTCGGTATTCACGTTGCTACTCCTGTATTCGACGGAGCGAAGGAGTATGACGTCTTCGATACCATGGAAGAAGCAGGTATGCAGCGGAATGGTAAAACCGTTCTGTACGACGGTCGTACGGGAGAAGAGTTCGAACGTGAAGTTACTGTTGGCGTCATGCACATGATCAAGCTGGCGCACATGGTTGACGATAAAATCCATGCTCGTTCCACAGGTCCTTACTCACTCGTTACGCAACAGCCTCTGGGTGGTAAAGCCCAATTCGGTGGACAACGTTTCGGGGAGATGGAAGTATGGGCGCTTGAGGCTTATGGTGCGGCCTATACACTGCAAGAAATCTTGACTGTTAAGTCCGATGACGTTGTAGGTCGGGTGAAAACATATGAGTCCATCGTCAAAGGCGAGAATGTTCCGGAACCAGGTGTTCCTGAGTCATTCAAAGTATTGATCAAAGAGCTGCAAAGCTTGGGTATGGACGTTAAGATTTTGAGCGAAGATGAGCAAGAGATTGAAATGAAAGAAATGGACGATGAAGATGACGCTGCGAGCGATAAGCTCAGCCTCAACCTTGAGGGTACAGAGGTCGGAGCGGAGTAACCGCTTCGGGCGCATGATGACCGGCGCTTTTCATCAGGCTCGCGTCTTGCTCCGGCTTCGGCCGGAGGGGGCGTAACCTAGAATACAGGACTTGGTTAAGGAGGGTTGCTCCTTGTTGGACGTCAACAATTTCGAATACATGAAGATCGGGCTTGCTTCCCCAGAAAAAATTCGTTCTTGGTCCCGCGGAGAAGTGAAAAAACCGGAAACGATCAACTATCGTACGTTGAAACCGGAAAAAGAAGGGCTGTTCTGCGAAAAGATTTTTGGCCCTACAAAAGACTGGGAATGTCATTGCGGTAAATACAAACGCGTCCGTTATAAAGGCGTTGTCTGTGATCGCTGTGGCGTTGAAGTCACACGTGCGAAAGTACGCCGCGAACGGATGGGCCATATTGAGCTCGCTGCTCCGGTATCGCATATCTGGTACTTCAAAGGTATTCCGAGCCGCATGGGTCTCGCTTTGGATATGTCTCCAAGATCTCTCGAGGAGATTATTTATTTTGCATCATATGTAGTAACTGATCCAGGAGAAACTCCACTGGAGAAAAAACAGCTGTTGTCCGAGAAAGAATACCGCAGCTACCGTGAGAAATACGGATATGGGTTCCAGGCTGGTATGGGCGCAGAAGCCGTTAAAAAATTGCTTCAAGACCTTGATATAGACAAAGAGCTTGAATTCCTTAAGGAAGAGCTCCGCACTGCTCAAGGACAACGTCGTAACCGTGCTATCAAACGTTTGGAAGTAATTGAAGCATTCCGCAACTCGGGTAATAAACCTGAATGGATGATCATGGATGTACTTCCTGTTATCCCGCCGGAACTTCGTCCGATGGTACAGCTGGATGGTGGACGTTTTGCAACGTCTGACCTGAATGACCTGTATCGCCGTGTAATTAACCGGAACAACCGTCTGAAACGTTTGCTTGATTTGGGCGCGCCAGACATTATCGTGCAAAATGAAAAACGGATGCTGCAGGAAGCTGTTGACGCATTAATCGACAACGGCCGTCGTGGACGCCCTGTAACGGGTCCTGGTAACCGTCCATTGAAATCTCTCAGCCACATGCTGAAAGGTAAACAAGGACGTTTCCGTCAGAACTTGCTCGGTAAACGGGTTGACTATTCTGGTCGTTCCGTTATCGTAGTTGGACCTTACCTGAAAATGTATCAGTGTGGTCTGCCTAAAGATATGGCACTTGAACTGTTCAAGCCTTTCGTTATGAAAGAACTTGTAAATAAAGGGCTTGCCCACAACATCAAGAGCGCTAAACGTAAAGTTGAGCGCGTAAGTCCTGAAGTATGGGATGTTCTTGAAGAAGTCATCAAGGAGCACCCGGTTCTTCTGAACCGTGCCCCTACGCTTCACCGTCTCGGTATTCAAGCATTTGAACCGATTCTCGTTGAAGGTAAAGCAATTCGTCTTCACCCGCTCGTATGTACGGCATACAATGCCGACTTTGACGGTGACCAAATGGCCGTGCACGTTCCATTGTCCGCTGAAGCTCAAGCGGAAGCACGTATTTTGATGCTTGCATCAGGTAACATTTTGAACCCGAAAGACGGTAAACCGGTTGTTACCCCTTCCCAGGATATGGTGCTTGGTTCTTACTACCTGACCATGGACAACAAGGAAGAAAAGGGAACAGGTATGATCTTGCGTACGGTTAACGAAGCTGTGTCCGCGTACCAACGTGGTACTGCAGGATTGCATGCACGTGTAGCCATCCCGGTTAGAGCGCTTGGCAAAACAATCTTTACCGAAGAGCAACAAGATGCAATGCTGCTGACTACCATCGGCAAAATCATCTTTAATGAGATCTTCCCGGCAAGCTTCCCTTACATCAATGATGCAACTCGTGCGAACCTTTACCAAGGTACTGCAGAGCATTCATTTGTTTATGAGAAGGGTGCTGACCTTAGAGAAGCGATCATGAATGCTCCTTTGGCTGGTGGTGTCGGTAAAGAATATCTCGGTTCTATCATCGCGCGTTGTTTTGAAATTTATCACACAACGGAAACTGCCGTTATTTTGGATAAAATCAAACAACTCGGATTCACATACTCCACTCGTGCGGGTATCACTGTAGCGGTGTCGGATGTTATCGTTCCACCTGAGAAATTTGAAATCCTTAGACAGTCTGAGGAAAAAGCACAAATCGTTACGAACCAGTACCGTCGTGGTCTGATTACGAACGAGGAGCGCTATGACCGCATCATTGATATCTGGTCGAAATCGAAAGATGATATCACCGAGATTCTGATGAAATCGATGGATCGTTACAACTCCATCATGATGATGGTTGACTCTAAAGCACGGGGTAACAAATCGCAAATTACCCAATTGGGCGGTATGCGTGGTCTGATGGCCAACCCGTCTGGTCGAATCATTGAACTCCCAATCAAATCGAACTTCCGTGAAGGTCTGACGGTACTCGAGTACTTTATCTCGACTCACGGTGCCCGTAAAGGTTTGGCTGATACGGCCCTGCGTACAGCGGATTCAGGTTACCTGACTCGTCGTCTCGTAGACGTGGCACAAGACGTGATCGTGCGTGAAGACGATTGTGGTACTGATAAAGGCTTTACGGTAAGCCGTATCCAGGATGGTAAAGAGGTTATTGAGGATCTCTACGACCGTATTGAAGGCAGATACTGCTTCGAGACTGTTCGTCATCCGGAAACAAAAGAAATTATTGCACACCGCAATGAGCTGATTGACTCTGATAAAGCTGAAGCAATCATCAAAGCTGGCGTAACCAAACTGCAAATCCGCTCCGTACTTAGCTGCCGTGCCCGTCACGGTGTCTGCAAGAAGTGTTATGGTCGCAACTTGGCGACTGGTAAACACGTGGAGATCGGTGAAGCAGTTGGTATTATTGCAGCACAATCCATTGGTGAGCCAGGAACACAGCTGACAATGCGTACATTCCACACCGGTGGTGTAGCCGGAGACGATATTACGCAAGGTTTGCCGCGTATCCAGGAGTTGTTTGAGGCTCGTAATCCTAAGGGTCAAGCAACAATCAG
Source organism: Paenibacillus sp. UMB7766-LJ446 (assembly GCF_030226665.1). Taxonomy (NCBI): domain Bacteria; kingdom Bacillati; phylum Bacillota; class Bacilli; order Caryophanales; family Paenibacillaceae; genus Paenibacillus; species Paenibacillus sp. UMB7766-LJ446. The sequence continues at coordinate 32,293 of NZ_JASOYM010000021.1, read as the reverse complement.
TGAAATCGACGGTGTTGTTAAAGAAATTCGCGAAGCGAAAGATCGTCGCGAAATTGAAATTCAAGGTGAAGCAGAATCCAAAGTTTACTCTGTTACCTACGGTTCCCGTGTACGCGTTAGCGAAGGCATGGAAATTGAAGCAGGCGACGAGTTGACAGATGGTTCTATCGATCCAAAAGAAATGCTGCGCATTAAAGGCGTACGTGGCGTGCAGAACTACATTTTGCAGGAAGTACAACGCGTATACCGTAACCAAGGCGTAGAAATCAATGACAAACACGTTGAAGTTATGATCCGTCAAATGTTGCGTAAAATCCGTATCGTCGATGCAGGGGACACTACGTTGTTGCCAGGATCGTTCGTGGATACGCATGAGTACGAAAGAGCTAACAAGACAGCGATTCTGAGTGATAAAGAGCCTGCGGTTGCGAAACCAATCTTGCTCGGTATTACGAAAGCATCCCTGGAAACAGACTCCTTCCTCTCGGCGGCTTCGTTCCAAGAGACTACACGTGTACTGACAGATGCAGCGATCAAAGGTAAAGTCGATCAGTTGCTCGGTCTGAAAGAGAATGTAATTATCGGTAAATTGATTCCTGCAGGTACAGGTATGCACCGTTACCGCAGCATCAAATTTGCTGAGCCGGAAGATGGTCAATCTTCAGTAGAAGAACTTGAACCAGTTTCGGTTGATTAAGATATTTAACTAGATTCATCCTTATCATAAGGTTGAACTAGAGTTTTGTACGCCGGGAGACGACTGCTGTTTCGTACAGAAGGATGTTTCCCGGTGTGGCAAAACTTTAAATAAAATGTTTTAGGATTAGCATTGACATTGCTTGCGCTAGATGCTAATATATCAAAGGTGCGTGAGTAGCTGATTGTATTTGGTCCTATTCGGAGGAATGAACAATGTCTAATGAAAAAGGTCTGCAAGATGCTCATGTCAAAATAGGTACCAAACAGACCACGCGGATGGTTCAGACAGGTATGGCTTCTGAAGTTTATGTGGCTGAAGATTGTGATCCGCAGCTTACTTCCAAAATCATTGCCTTGTGTGAACAACACAATGTGAAGTGCACGAAAGTGGACACAATGAAAAATCTCGGCAAAGCTTGCGGGATTGGAGTAGGAGCAGCAATGGCTGCTGTCGTAAAATGATACGGTAAGGAACGTTTTTGTCCGAGAACTTTTAGGGATTCTCCAAGGCAAAAACTTTTCATTTGTCTTTTTATGAACCGCCTGGGTCTGTGGACTTAGCATAAGAGGTTTATAAAGAAACATGAACAATTGAGGAAGGGGGTGGCAATCACATGCCAACTATTAACCAACTGGTACGTAAAGGACGTCAAGCTAAAGTTGAAAAGTCCAAATCACCAGCTTTGCAAAAAGGGTTCAATGCTTTGAAACGTGAATCAACTAACATCAGTGCCCCACAAAAACGTGGTGTCTGCACTCGTGTAGGTACAATGACTCCACGTAAACCAAACTCTGCACTTCGTAAGTATGCCCGTGTTCGTTTGACGAACCGTCTCGAGGTAACTGCTTATATCCCGGGTATCGGACATAACCTTCAAGAGCACAGTGTTGTGTTGATCCGTGGAGGTAAAGTTAAAGACCTTGCAGGGGTTCGTTATCACATCGTTCGCGGAGCTCTTGATACTGCAGGCGTGAACAACCGTATGCAAGCTCGTTCGAAATACGGTGCTAAACGTCCAAAAGCTAAAAAAGCCTAAAATATTATAAGTAGCAGTCCTGAATATCTTCTGGGTTAATCCCAGGAGGTGTAGGATGTGCTCATGAAGAAAGAAAGGGGGATATCCATGCCACGCAAAGGTCCAGTTACGAAAAGAGACGTGTTGCCAGATCCGGTATACAGCAGCAAGCTGGTTACTCGTTTGATCAACCGCATCATGCTCGACGGAAAACGCGGTGTTGCTCAAAGCATTCTGTATAATGCGTTTAAGTTGATTCAAGAACGTACGGGTAATGACCCGATGGAAGTATTTGAAGCAGCAATCAAGAATATCATGCCAGTCCTGGAAGTTAAAGCTCGCCGTGTCGGCGGTGCCAACTACCAAGTACCAATCGAGGTAAAACCAGAGAGACGTACTGCTTTGGGATTACGTTGGCTCGTGAACTACTCCCGCAACCGCGGTGAGAAAACAATGGAAGAGCGTTTGGCGGCTGAGATCATCGACGCTTCCAACAACACAGGCGCTTCCGTTAAAAAACGTGAAGATACGCACAAAATGGCTGAAGCGAACAAAGCGTTTGCTCACTACCGTTGGTAGGATTCGGTTCACAATAATAACTTCAATTTTGAAGGGAGACCCATTTCATGGCAAGAGAGTTCTCCTTGAAAAATACACGTAATATCGGGATCATGGCTCATATTGATGCGGGTAAAACCACGACAACTGAGCGGATCTTGTTCTACACAGGACGTACGCACAAAATCGGTGAAGTACACGAAGGCGCTGCGACAATGGACTGGATGGAACAGGAACAGGAGCGCGGAATTACGATTACTTCCGCTGCGACTACCGCTGCTTGGAAAGGCCACCGCGTTAACATCATTGATACCCCGGGACACGTTGACTTCACTGTTGAAGTTGAACGTTCCCTTCGTGTATTGGACGGAGCAGTTGGTGTATTCAGTGCGAAAGAAGGCGTTGAGCCTCAGTCCGAAACCGTATGGAGACAGGCTGACAAGTACGGCGTACCTCGTATCGCTTATGTAAACAAAATGGATATCATAGGTGCTGACTTCCTGAACGTTGTATCTGACATGCGTGATCGCCTTCAAGCGAACGCAGTTGCGATCCAACTTCCGATCGGTGCTGAAAATGATTTCAAAGGTATCATTGATATCGTTGCACAAAAGGCTCATATGTACAAAGATGACCTGGGACAAGATATCGAAGAAACTGAAATTCCTGCGGAATTTGCTGATCAAGTTGCAGAACTCCGTAACGAATTGGTTGAGCGTGTTGCTGAACTCGACGAAGATTTGACAATGAAATACCTGGAAGGCGAAGAAATCACTATTGATGAGATCAAAGCTGCCCTCCGTAAAGGTGTAGTTGATGTTAAGATCTTCCCGGTTATCTGTGGATCCTCGTATCGTAACAAAGGTGTTCAACTGATGTTGGATGCTGTTATCGACTACTTGCCGGCTCCAACAGATGTTCCATCTATCACGGGTCATCTTGAAGATGGAACTGAAGCAATTCGTAAGTCATCCGATGAAGAGCCTTTCTCCGCATTGGCCTTCAAAATCATGACTGACCCTTACGTTGGTAAATTGACATTCTTCCGCGTATACTCCGGTGTTCTTCAATCCGGATCTTACGTATTGAACGCAACTAAAAACAAACGTGAGCGTATCGGTCGTATCCTTCAAATGCATGCTAACAGCCGTCAAGAGATCACTGAAGTTTACTCCGGTGACATTGCAGCTGCCGTAGGTTTGAAAGATACGGGTACAGGTGATACACTGTGTGATGAGAAAAATCCGGTTATCCTGGAGTCAATGAACTTCCCTGATCCGGTTATCGAAATCGCCGTTGAACCTAAAACCAAAGCTGACCAAGATAAAATGGGTGTTGCTCTCGGTAAGTTGACAGAAGAGGATCCAACTCTTCGTGCTCATACTGACGAAGAAACAGGCCAAACAATCTTGGCAGGTATGGGTGAGCTTCACCTTGATATCATCATCGACCGTATGCGTCGTGAGTTCAAGGTTGAAACTACTGTGGGTAAACCACAAGTAGCTTACCGTGAAACATTCCGTGCACCAGCGCGCGTTGAAGGTAAATTCGTTCGTCAATCCGGTGGTCGTGGTCAATACGGTCACGTATGGGTTGAGTTCGAACCTCTCGAGGCGGGTACAGGCAGCCAGTTCGAAAGTAAGGTTGTCGGTGGTTCTGTTCCAAGAGAATACATTCAACCAGCTCTTGCAGGTATCGAAGAGCAAATGAAAAACGGCGTTATTGCAGGCTTCCCGCTTGTTGACGTTAAGGCTACAATCGTAGACGGATCTTACCATGATGTCGATTCCAACGAGATGGCATTTAAAATTGCCGGATCGATGGCGCTGAAAGCTGCGAAAGACAAATGTAAGCCGGTTCTGCTTGAGCCAATCATGAAAGTAGAAGTAACCGTTCCAGAAGAGTATATGGGTGACGTTATGGGTATGCTTAACTCCCGTCGTGGCCGCATCGAAGGTATGGATTCCCGTAGTGGAGCCCAAATCATCCGTGCTAAAGTACCTTTGTCTGAAATGTTCGGATACTCTACAACTCTTCGTTCCGGTACTCAAGGACGCGGCGTATTCTCCATGGAGCTCTCTCACTATGAAGAAGTTCCTAAGAGCATCGCTGAAGAGATTGTTGCTAAAACAAAAGGAACCGAGTAGTTTTCTCTCATTGGATGAAAGTGCATAAGAGTCATGTATTCTTTGCACTTCATTTAGTGAAAACATAAAATTATAATTTTAAGGAGGCCACGTTCAAATGGCAAAGGCTAAATACGAACGTAATAAACCCCACGTTAACATTGGTACTATCGGTCACGTTGACCATGGTAAAACAACTCTGACTGCTGCAATCACAACTGTATTGTCCAAAACTTACGGTGGTGCAGCAATCGCATTCGATCAAATCGATAAAGCTCCAGAAGAGCGCGAACGTGGTATCACAATTTCTACATCACACGTTGAGTACGAAACTGATACTCGTCACTACGCTCACGTAGACTGCCCAGGTCACGCCGACTATGTTAAAAACATGATCACTGGCGCGGCACAAATGGACGGAGCTATCTTGGTAGTATCCGCAGCTGATGGCCCAATGCCACAAACTCGCGAGCACATCCTGCTCTCCCGTCAAGTAGGCGTACCTTACATTGTTGTATTCTTGAACAAATGTGATATGGTTGAAGACGAAGAGTTGTTGGAATTGGTTGAGATGGAAGTTCGCGACCTTCTTAACGAATATGAGTTCCCAGGTGATGATACTCCAATCACTCGTGGATCCGCTCGTGAAGCTCTGCAAAACCCTGATGGTGAGTGGGCTCAAAAAATCGTTGAGATGTTCAAAGAAATCGATACGTACATCCCACTGCCTGAGCGTCAAACTGACAAACCTTTCTTGATGCCTGTCGAGGACGTATTCTCCATCACTGGTCGTGGTACTGTTGCTACAGGTCGTGTAGAGCGTGGTACTGTTAAAGTCGGCGAAGAGATCGAAATCGTTGGTATTACTGAAGAAACTAAAAAATCCGTAGTTACGGGCGTTGAGATGTTCCGTAAATTGCTGGATTCCGCTCAAGCGGGTGACAACATCGGCGCATTGCTGCGTGGTGTTGATCGTACTCAAATCGAGCGTGGACAAGTTTTGGCAAAACCGGGTTCTGTTAAGCCTCACACAGAATTCACAGCTCAAATCTACGTTCTGACTAAAGAAGAGGGCGGACGTCACAAACCATTCTTCACTGGTTACCGTCCACAGTTCTACTTCCGTACAACTGACGTAACAGGCATCATTAACTTGCCTGAAGGTACTGAAATGGTAATGCCTGGTGATAACATCACTGTTACTGTTTCCTTGATCTCCCCAATCGCGATTGAAGAAGGAACTAAGTTCTCCATTCGTGAAGGCGGACGTACAGTAGGTGCCGGTTCCGTAGCAAGCATCCAAAAATAATTCAGCTTAACGCTGAGTAAGCATATGCAACAGTGTACTAGAACGAGTAACATTGTATTGTAACGAAGCTTCGGAAGAGTTCTTTATCCGACATCGGATAGAGAACTCTTTTATTATGTAAATGATTCGGAACCTGCGTCATCAGGTTTAAACTTTCATTCGGAATTGTAAAGAAAGATTGGTTAAGGCAGCTAGTATAGAGTAGGAAAACAGCATATTAAACAAATTCATTTCACTCGAAAAGATTAGTTTAAATGTTTTTCTTAAATATGCTTGCAATACGCCCATCTTTTCTATATAATAATGAATGTTGTTCTGTGACGTTGCGATGATGTGAGAGGTTACTGGCACACCCGGCCCCTTTGCCATGGGACAGTGGCTAGAAAATTTTCACGGAGTATGTCCGATAAAAAATTGGGCGATAGAAGGAGGGACTAAAATGGCAAAGCAAAAAATTCGTATTCGTTTGAAAGCTTACGACCACAGAATTCTTGATCAATCCGCGGAGAAAATTGTTGAAACAGCAAAACGTTCGGGTGCTGGTGTATCCGGTCCGATTCCGCTTCCTACTGAAAAACAAATCATTACTATTCTTCGTGCGGTGCACAAGTACAAGGATTCTCGGGAACAATTCGAACAACGTACACATAAACGTTTGATCGACATCGTTAACCCGACTCCACAAACTGTGGATGCCTTGATGCGCTTGGATCTGCCGTCCGGTGTAGATATCGAAATTAAATTGTAATATAAGCTACAACAAAGACCATGTATAAAGGAAAAGAGGTGTCAACATGAAAGCAATCTTAGGAAAAAAACTCGGAATGACTCAAGTATTTACTCCTGAAGGTAACGTCGTTCCAGTAACGGTTATCGAAGCAGGCCCTTGTGTTGTTTTGCAAAAGAAAGACATTGAGAACGATGGCTACGAAGCAATTCAAATCGGTTACTCCGATAAGAAAGAGAAAAATGCTAACAAGCCAGAAGCAGGTCACGCTAAAAAAGCGAACACTGCCCCTAAGCGCTACGTTCGTGAAGTTCGCGGTATCAACATCGCAGAATATGAAGTTGGCCAAGAACTGAAAGCTGACATTTTCGCTGAAGGCGAATTCGTTGACGTAACGGGTGTTTCTAAAGGTAAAGGTTTTGCCGGCGTTATCAAACGTTGGGGACAAAGCACTGGACCTATGTCACACGGTTCGCGTTACCACCGTGGCCCGGGTTCAATGGGTTCGATCCAAGCTAACCGCGTTCCTAAAGGCAAACGCCTGCCAGGACACATGGGACATGATACTGTTACAATCCAACGTCTTGAAGTAGTTAAAGTAGACGCTGAGCGTAACGTGTTGCTCGTGAAAGGTTCCATTCCTGGACCGAAAAACAGTCTCATTAAAGTTAAAGAAACGGTGAAAAAATAACCACTGAAGAAAGGAGGAACACAAAATGCCAAAAGTATCAGTTTACAATGTAGATGGTAGCCAAGTAGGCGAAGTTGAATTGAACGATGCGGTTTTCGGAATTGAGCCGAACCAACACGTTCTGTACGATGCAGTTCTTATGCAGCGCGCTTCCCTTCGTCAAGGTACCCACAAAGTAAAAGGACGTTCTGAAGTACGTGGCGGTGGACGTAAGCCTTGGAAACAAAAAGGTACAGGTCGCGCTCGTCAAGGTTCAATTCGTTCACCACAGTGGAAAGGCGGCGGTATCGTATTTGGTCCAACACCACGGAGCTATGCGTATAAACTGCCTAAGAAAGTTCGCCGTTTGGCGATCAAATCAGCCCTTTCATCCAAAGTGCTTGACAATGACATTATCGTTTTGGACGCTCTCACGTTGAGCACGCCTAAAACTAAAGAATTCGCAGCCATCTTGAGTAACCTCAAAGTGGGACGTAAGGCTTTGATCGTAGCTCCTAGCTATGATGATAATGTAGCTCTTTCCGCACGGAATATTCCAGGCGTGAAATTCGTAGCTGCTGACGGCATTAATGTTCTTGACGTGCTTTCGCACGACAAACTGATCATTACGAAAGAAGCAGTTCAGAAGGTAGAGGAGGTGCTCGCGTAATGAAGGATCCTCGTGATATTGTAAAACGTCCGATTATTACGGAACGTACTGCTGACATGATGAATGACTTGAAATATGTATTTGAAGTCGATATCCGTGCAAACAAAACCGAGATCAAGAAAGCCGTGGAAGCTATTTTCAACGTAAAAGTGAAAAACGTGAACACGCTTCGTGTTCCAGCTAAGCCTAAACGGTACGGACGTTATTCCGGATATACTAGCGAATGGAAAAAAGCGTTTGTAACGCTGACACAAGACAGCAAAACGCTTGAGTTCTTTGAAACTGTATAATTGAATTTTTGAAGTAAGGAGGGAAACCCAGTGCCAATCAAAAAGTATAAACCAACTTCCCCGGCAAGACGGAACATGTCCGTTTCTACATTTGAGGAAATCACCACAGATCAGCCGGAGAAATCGTTGTTGGCCCCATTGAGCAAACAAGCAGGCCGCAACAACCAAGGTAAAATTACAGTTCGTCACCATGGTGGTGGACACAAACGTAAATACCGTATCATTGACTTCAAACGCACTAAAGATGGAATACCGGGCCGCGTTGCTACGATTGAGTATGACCCGAACCGTACATCTAACATCGCTCTGATTCACTATGCTGATGGTGAAAAACGTTATATCATCGCTCCTAAAGGTTTGAAAGTTGGAGATCAAGTATTCTCCGGACCTGAATCAGACATCAAAATCGGAAACGCATTGCCACTCGAAAATATTCCAGTAGGTACTGTTATCCACAACATCGAGTTGAAACCAGGTAAAGGCGGACAATTGGTTCGTGCTGCTGGTACAGAAGCTCAATTGCTTGGTAAAGAAGAAAAATACGTTTCCGTTCGTCTCTCTTCCGGAGAAGTTCGTCGTATTTTGAAAGTTTGCCGCGCAACAATTGGATCTGTTGGTAACCAAGACCACGAGCTTATCAAAATCGGTAAAGCCGGTCGTAGCCGTTGGTTGGGTAAACGTCCTGAAGTTCGTGGTGTAGTAATGAACCCTAACGATCACCCACACGGTGGTGGTGAAGGTCGTGCTCCAATCGGACGTAAATCGCCAATGTCACCATGGGGTAAACCTACTCTTGGTTACAAAACGCGTAAGAAAAATAAAGCTTCTGATAAATACATCATTCGCCGCCGCACGAAGTAATACACACTGTGCATAACTTCGTGAGGCATCTGCGGATGCATAATAGCTACGTTTGAAGGGAGGATCTCCACATGGGTCGCAGTTTGAAAAAAGGGCCATTCATTGATGGCTACATGCTGAAAAAAGTAGAAGAGATGGAAGCATCCGGTAAGAAACTCGTTATTAAAACCTGGTCCCGTCGTTCTACAATTTTCCCGCAATTCATCGGACACACATTTGGCGTATATGACGGTCGTAAACACGTACCAGTATACGTAACTGAGGACATGGTCGGACACAAACTGGGTGAGTTCGCTCCAACCCGTACGTACAAAGGCCATACTGATGATGATAAGAAAACAAGAAGATAAATGAACATCTTTAATGTTTGAGAGGAGGTTACACAATGGAAGCAAAAGCACATGCTAAGTTTATCCGGATTGCTCCTCGTAAAGTTCAACTCGTTGTTGACTTGATTCGCGGCAAGCAAGTAGGTGAGGCGGTTGCCATTCTCCGTCACACTCCGAAATCCGCTTCTCCGATTGTTGAGAAGTTGCTTAACTCCGCGATTGCAAATGCGGAACATAACTATTCTTTGGATGTTAATAACTTGGTCATTTCGCAAGCTTACGTGAACCAAGGACCGACAATGAAACGTTTCCGCCCTCGTGCAATGGGACGTGCAAGTCGTATTAACAAACGTACTAGCCACATCACTTTGGTGGTATCTGAAAAGTAGAAGGAGGGGAAATGTGTGGGCCAAAAGGTAAATCCAGTCGGACTCCGTGTCGGAATTATCCGTGACTGGGAATCTAAGTGGTATGCAGGTAAAGACTTCGGCGATCTTTTGATGGAAGACGTGAAAATTCGTGAATTCCTGAAAAATAAATTGAAAGACTCCGCTATGTCTCGTGTTGAAATCGAGAGAGCGGCTAACCGCGTAAACGTAACGATTCACACTGCGAAACCAGGTATGGTTATCGGTAAGGGTGGTTCGGAAGTTGAAAATCTTCGTAATCAAATTACGAAAATCGCAGGCGGTAAAAAAGTACACATCAACATTTCTGAAATTAAGAACCAAGACCTGGACGCGATCCTGGTAGCTGAAAGCATTGCACAACAATTGGAACGTCGTGTTTCTTTCCGTCGTGCTCTGAAACAAGCTATTCAAAGAACAATGCGCTCTGGTGCAAAAGGTATTAAAACTCAAGTGGGCGGACGTCTTGGCGGAGCTGAGATCGCACGTTCGGAAGGCTACAGCGAAGGAACTGTTCCACTGCACACGCTTCGTGCCGACATCGACTACGGTACAGCAGAGGCTCATACTACTTACGGCCGTATCGGCGTAAAAGTATGGATCTATCGTGGAGAGGTTCTTCCTACGGCTAAGAAACAGGCTGCTAAGGAAGGAGGCAACTAATCATGTTGGTACCAAAACGTGTAAAACACCGTAAGCAACAACGTGGACATATGAAGGGCCAAGCTAAAGGCGGAACTACGCTGAACTTTGGCGAGTATGGTCTGCAAGCTACGGAACCGGCTTGGATTACGAACCGTCAAATCGAAGCGGCTCGTATTGCGATGACTCGTTACATCAAACGTGGTGGTAAAGTTTGGATCAAAATTTTCCCAGACAAACCAATCACTCAAAAGCCTCTCGAGGTTCGGATGGGTAGCGGTAAAGGTAACGTAGAAAAATGGGTTGCAGTTGTGAAACCAGGTAAGATCATGTTTGAACTTGCTGGTGTACCGGAGGATGTTGCACGCGAAGCAATGCGTCTTGCCGCTCACAAACTGCCAATCAAAACGAAGTTTGTGAAACGTGAAGAATTGGGTGGTGAAGCAAATGAAAGCTAGTGAATTTCGCAACCTAACCTCTGCTGAAATCGAGCAAAAGATTGCCGGATTTAAAGAAGAACTCTTTAACCTCCGCTTTCAACTCGCTACCGGTCAGCTGGATAACCCGACTCGAATCCGTGATGTGCGGAAAGAAATAGCTCGTGCTAAAACCATTATCCGTGAAAGAGAATTGGGAATCGGTTAATTAGGGATCGGATGTCTAATCCGTCCGTAATCAGGAAGGAGGCCAACAATGAGCGAAGAACGTAACGCACGTAAAGTGCAAACAGGTAAAGTAGTCAGTGATAAAATGGATAAAACGATCGTTGTTGCTGTAGAAACTTACAAAAAACACGACTTGTACCATAAACGTATCAAGGTTACTAAAAAATTCAAAGCGCATGACGAAGAAAACACTGCGAAAATCGGTGACACGGTGAAAATCATGGAGACTCGTCCGCTTTCGAAAGATAAACGCTGGAGACTTACTGAAGTCGTAGAAAAAGCGATTATCATCTAATGCATCAGCAGCATAGCTGAAAGGAGGAATACTAAATGATTCAACCATTTACACGTTTGACTGTGGCTGACAACTCCGGTGCGAAGGAACTGATGTGTATCCGCGTACTCGGCGGTACGGGACGTCGTACAGCTCAAATCGGTGATCTGATCGTTTGTTCTGTAAAACAAGCAACACCAGGCGGCGTTGTCAAAAAAGGTGATGTAGTTAGAGCGGTTGTCGTTCGTACGAAACGTTCTGTACGTCGTAAAGACGGTTCCTACATCGGTTTTGATGAAAATGCAGCGGTTGTTGTAAAAGACGACAGAAGCCCACGTGGAACACGTATTTTCGGACCTGTTGCTCGTGAACTCCGCGAGAAAGACTTCATGAAAATCGTTTCCTTGGCCCCAGAAGTTATCTAAAGCTTAATCTCGTGATGTTAGAAACAGGAGGTGTACGAAATGCCAAGAGTGAAAAAAGTTCTGGAATCCCATAACAATAAACTTCATGTTAAAAAAGAAGATACAGTTATGGTGATCAGCGGTAAAGACAAAGGTAAAAAAGGCCGTGTCATCGCTGCTTATCCTCGTGAGAACCGTGTCCTTGTGGAAGGTGTTAACATGATTAAAAAACACCAGAAGCCTAACCAGCAAAATCCGCAAGGCGGCATTATCGAGAAGGAAGCTCCGATTCACGTTTCCAACGTAATGCACATCGATCCAAAGAGCGGAAAAGTAACCCGTGTAGGTTACAAAGTGTTGGATAACGGAAAGAAAGTGCGCGTTGCTAAACGTTCCGGAGAAATTATCGACTAATTGAACCGAATGAGAAAGGAGGTCTATGATTCATGGCAGCAAGAATGAAAGAACGTTACCTGAACGAAATTGCTCCTGCTTTGATGCAGAAGTTTAACTATACAACGGTAATGCAAGTGCCGAAAATCGAGAAAATCGTTATCAACATGGGTGTGGGCGACGCTGTCCAAAACTCCAAAGTGTTGGATTCCGCAGTAAACGATTTGCAATTGATCGCAGGTCAAAAACCTGTAATCACTCGTGCTAAAAAATCTATTGCAGGTTTCAAACTACGTGAGAACATGCCTATCGGTGTGAAAGTAACATTGCGCGGCGAGCGCATGTACTTCTTCCTCGATAAATTGCTCAACGTTACGCTTCCTCGTGTCCGCGACTTCCGCGGTGTATCGAGCAAAGCTTTCGACGGACGTGGTAACTATACACTGGGTCTGAAAGAACAACTGATCTTCCCAGAGATCGAGTATGATAAAGTAGACAAAGTCCGCGGTATGGACATTGTCATTGTTACAACGGCGAAAACAGACGAAGAGTCCCGTGAATTGCTCACGCAACTGGGAATGCCTTTCGTAAAATAATGTTACTATAACGTTTCCGGGTGTCTGGAAAGACTCCCTTTTCTCCGAAATTATTTAGGAGGTGTCAGGCTAAGTGGCAAAAACTTCGATGAAAGTTAAACAACAACGTACACCAAAGTTTAAAGTACGTGCTTATACACGCTGTGAGCGTTGCGGACGTCCACATTCGGTACTGCAGAAGTTCAAAATTTGCAGAATTTGCTTCCGTGAATTAGCTTATAAAGGCCAGATCCCTGGCGTGAAAAAAGCAAGCTGGTAAAAAGTCCTGAACGGGAAGGAGGTTAACTCACAATGACTATGTCTGATCCAATTGCAGATATGCTTACTCGTATTCGTAACGCGAACACAGTTCGTCACGAAACGGTAGAAATGCCTGCTTCGACAATGAAAAAACAAATCGCCGACATCCTGAAGCGTGAAGGTTTCATCCGTGATGCTGAAGTTATCGACGATAACAAACAAGGGATTATCCGTGTTTTCCTGAAATACGGTCAAAATAACGAGCGTGTTATTACTGGTCTGAAAAGAATCAGTAAACCTGGTCTTCGTGTTTACACGAAAAGCAACGAAGTACCTCGTGTACTTGGTGGTCTGGGTATCGCTATTATCTCGACATCCAAAGGTATCATGACGGACAAAGAAGCTCGTCAATCGAAATCCGGCGGAGAAGTCGTCTGCTACGTTTGGTAATATAACGTCACAAGATAGGAGGTGCAACATATGTCTCGTATTGGTCGCAAACCAATTACAGTACCAAGTGGTGTGGACATCACACTGGACAACACCGTTATTACGGTAAAAGGACCTAAAGGATCTTTGACTCGTGAACTTCATAAAGACATGAAAGTAACGGTTGAAAACAACGAAATTACAGTTGTGCGTCCTTCCGATAACAAAACTCACCGTTCTTTGCACGGCACAACGCGTAGCGTTGTAAACAACATGGTGAGTGGTGTTACTGAAGGATTCGCAAAATCTCTGGAGCTGGTTGGGGTCGGATATCGTGCAAGCAAATCCGGAGATAAAATCGTTCTGAACGTTGGCTACTCTCACCCGGTTGAAATTACACCGGAAGCGGGAATCGAGTTCGAAGTTCCTTCGAACACGAAAATCATCGTTCGCGGAATCGATAAAGAGCGTGTAGGTGCTTACGCTGCTAAAATCCGTTCCGTTCGTGAACCTGAGCCGTACAAAGGTAAAGGTATTAAATATGAAGGCGAGCGTATCATCCGTAAGGAAGGTAAAGCCGGTAAGAAGAAATAAGATTTTTCTTGCCGCCTTTGCGCGGTTTTCGGCTTGCTTGCTTCTTGTGTTTCTAATATACCCCGTGGCTTCTGGTTTGAAGCCAGCGAGGTAACCTGAAAGGAGTGAATCCCTGAGATGATTACGAAACAAGATAAAAACAAGGCTCGTCTGAAAAGACACCTGCGTGTTCGTAAGAAAATCCAAGGAACGGCAGCACGTCCTCGTTTGAACGTATTCCGTTCTGGTAAACATATGTATGCTCAAATCATCGATGATGTAGCTGGTGTTACGATCGCTTCCGCGTCTACTGTAGACAAAGAATTGAGCGGCGACATCCAAAACGGCGCATCTGTTGAATCTGCTCGTAAAGTTGGCGAACTCGTTGCTAAACGTGCGAAAGACAAAGGCGTTTCAAACATCGTATTTGACCGTAGCGGTTATCTGTACCATGGTCGTATCGCAGCATTGGCTGCAGCGGCTCGTGAAGCAGGACTTGAGTTTTAAGATATTTTTAAAAAGGAGGTTAACGACTTGCGTGTAGATCCGAATACTTTGGAACTGTCTGAAAGAGTTGTAAATATTAATCGCGTAGCTAAAGTAGTAAAAGGCGGACGCCGTTTCAGCTTTAGCGCACTGGTTGTAGTCGGCGACGGCAACGGCTGGGTTGGAGCTGGTATCGGTAAAGCGGGCGAAGTACCTGATGCAATTCGCAAAGGTATTGAAGACGCTAAGAAAAACCTTGTACACGTTCCACTCGTAGGAACTTCGATTCCTCACTTGGTAACAGGTAAGTTCGGCGCAGGACGCGTTCTGTTGAAACCAGCATCTGAAGGTACTGGTGTTATCGCTGGTGGTCCTGTACGTGCGGTTCTCGAACTTGCTGGTGTAGGTGACATTTTGACAAAATCTCTGGGTTCTTCGAATTCCATGAACATGGTCAATGCGACTTTGGAAGGTTTGTCCCGTTTGAAACGTGCTGAAGACGTGGCAAAACTGCGCGGCAAATCCGTCGAAGAGCTTCTGGGTTAAGGAGGGAATCTCATGGCTAAATTAGAAATTACCCTCGTCCGCAGCTTGATCGGACGTCCGGAGACGCAAAGAACAACTGTGAAAACATTGGGCTTGCGCAAAATCAACAGCAAAGTGGTTCAAAACGACAATCCTGCCATTCGTGGTATGATTAACAAAGTAAGCCACTTGGTCGCTGTTAAAGAAGTAGAAGTTTAAAAAAGGGTTAATCCCACAAATCTTTAAGGAGGTGCAACGAACGATGAAGTTACATGAGCTTTCACCATCTCCTGGATCCCGCAAAGAACGTAAACGTCTTGGTCGCGGTCCAAGTAGTGGTACTGGTAAAACATCAGGTCGCGGTCACAAAGGACAAAATTCTCGTTCCGGCGGTGGTGTTCGTCCAGGCTTCGAAGGTGGACAAAATCCATTGTATCGTCGCTTGCCAAAACGCGGTTTCGTAAACCCAACTCGCAAAGAATACGCAGTTGTGAATACTGAAGACTTGAACAGTTTTGCTGAGGGTACTGAAGTAACTCCAGAATTCTTGATGACGAACGGCGTAGTTAAAAACGCTAAATCCGGAATCAAAATTCTGGGTAACGGTGAAGTCACTGTGAAGTTGACTGTTAAAGCTAACAAGTTTTCTCAATCTGCGGTGGAGAAAATTGAAGCTGCCGGCGGTAAAACCGAGGTGATTTAATGTTCAAGACCCTAAAGAATATCTGGCGGGTTGAAGATCTGCGCAAAAGGGTATTATTTACCCTTTTTGTACTGATCATTTACCGCATCGGATCCTTCGTTCCAGTACCTGGGGTTAACAAAGAGGTTTTCGAAGCGACAAATTCTGCGGGTAAAGAAGTTTTTGGACTTCTCAATACGTTCTCGGGTGGAGCGCTCTTTCAGTTCTCGATATTTGCGCTCGGGATCGTGCCTTACATCACTGCGTCTATCATAGTGCAGCTGCTTTCCATGGACGTTATTCCTAAACTAGCGGAGTGGGCAAAGCAGGGTGAACAAGGTAAGAAGAAATCTGCACAACTGACCCGTTATTTAACGGTAGGTCTGGCATTGATTCAAGCGTTTGGTACGTCAATCGGATTCAATCGCTTGTACAATACAGAAATGGTGCCTAACGCAACATTTGCAGATTATATCTTGATCGCAATTGTACTTACAGCCGGTACTTCATTCCTAATGTGGCTTGGTGAGCAGATCACTGAGAAGGGCATAGGAAACGGGATTTCGATTTTGATCTTTGCGGGTATCCTATCAACGGTTCCTAATATTATCAAACAAACGATCGAATCCGACTTCATCCAAGCTGATCAACTGTTCATGAACATTCTTAAAGGGGTAATCGTCGCAATAGTTATTGTGCTGATTATCATAGGTGTCATTTACATCCAGCAGGCGATTCGGAAAATTCCTGTACAGTACGCTAAACGTGTCGTAGGTAACAAAATGTACGGTGGACAGAACACACATATCCCGCTGAAGATTAATGCAGCAGGTGTTATCCCTGTCATCTTTGCTTCATCTCTGTTGATGTTCCCATCGATCATCGCAAACTTCTGGGCTGATCGTACATGGGCACAGTGGATCGGAGCCAATCTCACTACTCACAAACCTCTAGGTATGTTACTGTATGTAGTGATGATTTTCGGATTCACATTCTTCTATACTTTTGTACAGATGAATCCACAGCAGATGGCTGACAACATGAAAAAGAACGGCGGTTACATCCCAGGCATTCGTCCTGGTAAAGCAACCGAGAAATATCTGACCCGTGTCATGACTCGTTTGACAACGGCAGGTGCCATCTTCTTGGCAGTAATTTCCGTTCTGCCTGTAATCTTGGGGGCACTTTCTGGTTTGCCTCAATCTGCGCAAATTGGAGGAACTTCTCTCCTGATCGTTATCGGTGTTGCGCTGGATACGATGAAGCAAATCGAAAGCCAATTGATCAAACGCCACTACAAAGGTTTTATCAATAAATAGGCAATAGGTACCGGTCAAGCTAAGATTTACTTGCCGGCACCTATTGTGCTGTTTGTTGATGTAGGGTAGTCTTGGAGGGAGTGACATAACGTGAACATCCTATTCATGGGCCCTCCGGGGGCAGGAAAAGGAACGCAAGCAGACGTCATTGTGAAAGAGTTCGGTATTCCCCACATTTCAACAGGCGATGCATTTCGTCTCGCGATTAAGCAGGGAACTCCCATTGGCCTGAAAGCCAAGGAATATATGGATCAAGGATTGCTCGTACCAGATGATGTAACCATCGGCATCGTTGAAGAACGTTTGCAGCAGCCTGATTGCAGAGAAGGATTCCTCTTGGATGGATTTCCAAGAACTCTGTCTCAAGCAGAAGCGCTCGATGGCATTCTGGATCGACTGAACTCAGGTCTCGATCATGTAATCAACCTGAAAGTGGACCGCAACAAATTGCTGGCCCGTTTGACGGGTCGTCGCATTTGTAAGAACTGTGGCGCCACTTATCATGTCGTGTTCAATCCGCCCAAGCAGGAAGGTATTTGTGATAAATGCGGCGGTGACTTGTACCAGCGCTCTGATGATAATGAAGAGAGCGTAGGCACACGTCTCGACGAATATATCAACAAAACAGCACCACTCCTCACATTTTATGAGAACAAAGGCCTTCTTCGTCAAATGGACGGAGAGCAGGATATCGATCAAGTTTCTCATGAAATCGTGTCCCTGCTGCGAGGTTAATTGAATGATCATTGGTAAGTCCGAAACGGAACTGGGCTTGATGAGGGAAGCGGGGAGAATTGTTGCGGAAACGCATCGTCTCTTGGCAGAGCATATCGCTCCCGGTATTACGACTGGAGAACTTGACCATATGGCCGATCAATACATCCGCAGTCAAGGAGCTGTGCCGTCTTTCAAAGGTTATAACGGTTTCCCTGCCAGTGTGTGCGCTTCAGTGAATGAAGAGTTGGTGCATGGATTTCCCGGCAAACGAAAGTTGAACGAGGGCGATATCGTTACGTTTGACATTGGCGCGCAGTACCAGGGTTATCACGGAGATTCCGCCTGGACTTATCCAGTCGGCCGTATTTCCGAAGAAGCCCGTCGTCTTCTGGACGTTACCGAGGCTTCGTTATACGCAGGTCTGGCGCTGGTAAAACCGGACGTTCGCTTGTTTACAATATCTCATGCGATTCAGAAATATATTGAAGATGAAGGGTTCTCGGTAGTACGTGAATATGTCGGTCACGGCATAGGAGCGAATCTGCACGAAGAACCACAGATTCCGAACTATGGTCTTCCTGATCGGGGACCACGGCTTAAAGCGGGCATGGTGCTGGCCATAGAGCCGATGGTTAACGCAGGTAGACGGTATGTGAAAACGTTGGAAGATAACTGGACTGTCGTCACTGTTGATGGATCGTTATGCGCCCACTTTGAACACACCGTAGCAGTTACACCGGAAGGCATGGAAATTTTCACAAAACTGAATGCGTAGGTGATAAGGCATGAACAATCAGTCTAATCCGCAGCTCGGTCAACTTGTGAAGATCCGTAAAGGCCGCAATGCGGACCAAGCCGCAGTAATTGTTGCTATAGCGGACAGTAAGTTCGTATATATTGCGGATGGGGACAAACGTAAGTTTGATCAACCCAAGAAGAAGAATATTCTTCATCTTGAGCTCCAGCCGATGATTAGCAGCGAGGTCGTAAACAGTTTAAACGAGAGTGGTCGGGTGACAAACGGAAAGCTCCGCTATGCGGTTCATTCGTTTCTGGAATCCACCAACATTCAAGCTGAAGAGAAAGGAGACTGACTAATGGCCAAGGAAGATGTCATTGAAGTGGAAGGTACGGTTCTCGAGCCGCTACCGAATGCAACGTTCAAGGTTGAGCTTGAGAACGGTCATCAAATTCTCGCTCACGTTTCCGGCAAGTTGCGGATGCACTTTATCCGTATCCTGACTGGAGACAAAGTGGTTGTTCAGTTATCACCTTATGATTTGACAAAAGGTCGTATAACTTACCGTAAATAGTAGTAGACAGTTGCAATGAACTGTGAAGCTTATGAAGCGGGTTTTGCCCGGCAAAACTTGCGAAAGCTTCGAAGCCGGTTTTACAATAGTAAAACAAGGTCAATGCTTACGAAGAGGGTTTTGCTAAGCAAAACTTTGAGGAGGTAATTCACATGAAGGTAAGACCTTCGGTCAAGCCGATTTGCGAAAAATGCAAAGTCATTCGCCGCAAAGGGAATGTTATGGTTATCTGTGAAAATCCGAAACACAAACAAAAACAAGGTTAAAGAAGGGGGTGTAGCGTAAAATGGCACGTATAGCTGGTGTGGATTTGCCACGTGATAAGCGCGTTGAGATCGCCTTGACTTATATTTTCGGAATCGGTAAAACGACTTCCCAGAAAATTCTGAGCACAACAGGCATCAACAAGGACACTCGTGTCCGTGATTTGACGGAAGATGAAGTCAGCAAATTGCGGGAAAGTATCGACAAAGAGGTCAAAGTAGAAGGTGACCTGCGTCGTGAAATCTCTTTGAATATTAAACGTTTGACGGAGATCGGTTGTTACCGTGGAGTTCGTCATCGTCGTGGTCTGCCTGTTCGTGGACAACGTACGAAAACGAATGCTCGTACTCGTAAAGGTCCTCGTCGTACTGTAGCGAACAAGAAGAAATAATAAGGGGGGATAAGAGAAAATGGCTAAACCGAAAAAAGTCGTACGTACTAAACGTCGTGACCGTAAAAATATTGAATCTGGCGTGGCACATATCCGCTCCACGTTCAATAACACTATCGTTACCATTACGGACCCTCACGGAAACGCAATTTCGTGGGCAAGCTCCGGCGGCCTCGGATTCAGAGGTTCCCGTAAATCGACTCCGTTTGCTGCACAAATGGCTGCTGAGACTGCTGCCAAAGCTGCAATGGAACATGGGATGAAAGCCGTTGAGGTTATGGTTAAAGGACCAGGCGCAGGCCGTGAAGCAGCGATCCGCTCTTTGCAAGCTGCTGGTCTTGAAGTTAACCTGATCAAAGACGTAACTCCAGTCCCGCATAACGGATGCCGTCCTCCAAAACGTCGTCGTGTCTAATGAGATTTGCCCCTGCGTGTGGTATATTTCCGGCACAATCTGCTAATAATGGTTGTTTAGGCATACTACTACATGTTTTCGCAAGAGAAGGTAAATGTTTCATAGAGGACCGACGTTTTGAAGGAGGGGTATTGCAGTGATTGAAATCGAAAAGCCGAAAATTGAGACGGTAGACGTCAACGATGATGGCACCTATGGGAAATTCGTAGTAGAACCGCTGGAGCGCGGATACGGTACGACGCTTGGAAACTCGCTTCGTCGTATCTTGCTCTCCTCACTGCCGGGTGCGGCAGTGTCTTCGGTTCAAATCGATGGCGTTCTGCATGAATTTGCTACAGTTCCTGGCGTTATGGAAGATGTAACGGAGGTTATTCTTAACCTGAAAGCTTTGTCGCTCAAAATTCACTCTGACGAGGAGAAAGTGCTCGAGATTGATGCTGAAGGCGAAGGAGCAATTACGGCGGGAGATATCCGTGCTGACTCCGATGTGGAGATCCTTAACCCGGATTTGCACATTGCTACGCTCGGACCAGGTTCGAGACTTCACATGCGTATTTTTGCCAATCGCGGTCGCGGCTACGTCCAGGCAGATCGGAATAAACGCGATGACCAGCCGATCGGCGTCATCCCAGTCGATTCCATCTTCACCCCGATCAGCCGCGTTAACTACGCTGTGGAAAATACGCGTGTCGGCCAAGTAACCAACTACGACAAGCTCACGTTGGAAGTTTGGACTGACGGAAGTATTCGTCCTGAAGAGGCTGTAAGCCTTGGCGCTAAAATTTTGACCGAGCACTTGATGCTCTTCGTGGGTCTTACAGACGAAGCGAAAGACGCAGAGATCATGGTCGAAAAAGAAGAAGACAAAAAAGAAAAAGTACTCGAAATGACGATCGAAGAGCTGGATCTCTCTGTTCGTTCCTACAACTGCCTCAAACGTGCTGGTATTAATACCGTGCAAGAGCTGACCACGAAAACGGAAGAAGACATGATGAAAGTCCGTAACCTCGGACGCAAGTCTTTGGAAGAAGTTCAAGAGAAGCTTGAGGAACTCGGTTTGGGACTCCGTACAGAAGAATAGACAGCCGAGTGCTTGAAGTGAAGGAGGGAAAACAATGGCATACCAAAAGTTGGGCCGTAATTCCAGCGCACGTAAAGCTTTGTTCCGTGACCTGGTAACCGACCTGTTCTTATACGAACGCATTCAGACAACTGAAGCGAAAGCAAAAGAGGTTCGCTCTATTGCTGAAAAACTGATCACTAAAGCGAAAAAGGGAGATCTTCATGCCCGTCGCCAAGTGGCAGCTTATGTTCGCCGCGAAACAATCGATGGTGAGCAAGATGCAATCCAAAAACTGTTTAGCGAATTGTCCGGTCGTTACGCTGAGCGTCCAGGTGGGTACACTCGTATCCTTAAACTGGGACCTCGTCGTGGTGACGCTGCGCCTATGGTTTACTTGGAACTGGTTGACCGCGCGTAAAACAGATGAGATGAGGAAAGGGGACAGAATCACTGATTCTGGATTAACCCTTTTTTTCTCTTCATTTCGGAATTCGTGCTGTAGTAGAAGCTCCGAAAGGGGCTTCTTTTGCTGTTCGGGATAGGCACATGTATAGTATGGAACAAAGGTGTGGTAATGATGCGCAACTTATGTATGACGTTAACTTATGATGGCACTGCCTATTACGGCTTTCAGGTTCAGCCGGGAGGGAACACCATCCAGGACCATCTTGAAGATGCCATTCGTGCTTTGACCGGTGAGAAGGTTAAAATTACGGGATCAGGCAGAACGGATGCTGGCGTCCACGCTCGCAGACAGATCTTCAATTTCCCTACGGAATCCCAGATCCCGATTGAACGATGGTGTATTGCGCTCAACTCCAGATTACCTTCGGATATTATCGTTATTGATGCGGCTGAAGTACCACACGATTTTCATTCTCGCTATGCAGCGAAAAAGAAAACGTATCGGTACACCGTCAATGCGAATCAATTCCCGGATGTATTCAACCGGAGGCTGCAATATCATCATCATGCCAAGCTGGACATTGTGGCAATGCAGGAGGGGTTGCGTCATTTTATTGGTACGTACGATTTCACCTCCTTTGCTTCACGCAAGTCTCAGAAAGAGAATCATGTACGTTCGGTATACGATGCATGGATAGAAGTGGACCGTTCAATGTGTAGGGACCATCCGCGCGATCAGGGTGTCATTCACATCTATGTGAGTGGTAACGGCTTTTTGCAGCATATGGTTCGTATTATTGTAGGTACCTTGCTGGAGATCGGAGAGGGCAAAAGGAAAGCCTCTGATGTACCGAATATGATTGCTGCTTGTAATCGTTCTGCTGCAGGACCTACTGCAGTTAGCTGCGGTTTAATGCTCTGGGACCTCGAATACAGAAAAGATTAAATTTGCGAAGTGAAATGCTTAATTAACACTTGCGATTTAAGCTCCTATCATGTAATATAAAAGTTGTGTTTTCTTAATGGCTTTCCCACAGCCCCAATTAAGAGGGTCACAACGAAAGAACTATCCATCAACACCTAAAAGTTATCACTTAATGAACGAAGATAAATGAATATAATGATGTTGAACATTTTAAGGAGGAACTTTTCATGCGTACCACGTACATGGCGAAGCCTAACGAAGTTGAGCGCCAATGGCACATCATTGATGCCGAAGGCAAAACGCTCGGACGTTTGGCGAGCGAAGCAGCTGCTTTGATCCGCGGCAAACATAAGCCACAATTCACTCCACATGTGGACACTGGCGATTTCGTTGTTATCATCAATGCAGAGAAAATTGTATTGACTGGTAAAAAAATGCAAGGTAAAAAATACTACCGTCACTCGATGCACCCAGGTGGTTTGAAAGTAACTACAGCTGAAGAGATGGTTAAAAACAAACCGGAACGTATGTTGGAGTTGGCTGTTCGCGGTATGCTTCCTAAAACTCGCATGGGCGAGAAAATGAAGCTGAGACTTAAAGCGTACAGAGGCACTGAGCATCCACATGCAGCACAAAAACCAGAAGTTTATGAACTTCGCGGTTAATTAAAAGGAGGACAGTTTCATGGCACAAGTACAATACTATGGGACAGGTCGTCGTAAACATTCGGTAGCTCGTGTTCGCCTTGTACCGGGTGAAGGACGCATTGTCATCAATAAACGTGATATTAATGAATACTTCGGTTTGGAAACACTCAAACTGATCGTAAAACAACCACTGAACCTGACAGAAACACTCAGCAACTATGATGTTCTTGTTATCGCTCATGGTGGCGGAATCTCCGGTCAAGCCGGCGCGATCCGTCACGGTATCTCCCGCGCTTTGTTGAAAGCAGATCCGGAATACCGTGCTTCCCTGAAAAAAGCAGGATTCCTGACTCGTGACCCACGGATGAAAGAGCGTAAAAAATACGGTCTCAAAGCCGCACGTCGCGCACCACAGTTCTCCAAACGTTAATATGCATTACAAGCCTTTGGCCTCGGCCGAAGGCTTTTTTATATTCTATAAACCCATTAGGCTACAATGATCTTTCTTTACTCCAGCTGAGGTTGTGGATTAGCTTCAGATTCTTCTGTAGCTATGTGAAAGTATCTCCCTACAATCCAATGAATTAGAACCACCCCATCTCATCATCTCAGCTCATTATGACGGACTGCGAATTGCATTCCTTCTTCCTCCAATCAAACCCTTCAGCAAATGCAATTCTCCGACGTTCATTAACCTATTTCTTGAATTTAGACTTCACCATGTTTGTAATTAATCATTTTTCATCCCCTATTTTCATCAGTATTTCTTATGGTTTTGATAAAGGTCCCTTACAATTGATGAATAAGATCCATTATCTATTTCATTAATAAATTCACCTTTCCCTTTGATATCCCCAAGGATCTATAGAGTTGTTCTATACTTCGAATGATTCACTTGTGACGATAAATCCAGCAGTGGCAACGTTTTTCAATCATGAATGACTAAGATGAGGTGAGATATGATGAGATTACAGATGGATGATTTTATCTGCTAATCATTTTAAAGGATAATCTACCCCAAATTATTTTCAAAAAAAACAACAAAAAATTGGGCTAAAACTGATGTATTTTACCATATGGCAGGCATTGACATCCCCCATGAAAGATTTATACTATACATAATTCATATTAGATTAGTCGGCTTTAGGGATTGTTGAAATGCAGAATGGGGGAAATGAAGACATGAACTTGTTGGAGAAAGAAGAACTAGCACGGACGAAAGCTGAAGAGTTGGAAAACGCAAGTCCAGAGGATATTATTCGTTATGCTATTGAGACGTTTCCAAATATCACTTTTGCATGCAGCTTCGGTGCGGAGGATGTGGTACTTGTAGATATGCTTCAGAAGATCAGCCCATCCACAGATATTTTTTATCTGGATACCGATTTTCATTTTAAGGAAACATACGAAACTCGTGACAAAATGAAAGAGAAGTACAATCTTGATTTTGTACGTGTTGCACCAAAAATCACTCCTGAAGAGCAGGCAGCTCAACATGGAGAACAATTGTGGAAGTCGGATCCGAATGCTTGTTGTAATATTCGGAAGGTTGAACCGCTGACCCGTATCTTATCCCAATACGATGCTTGGATTACCGGTATTCGGAGAGATCAAGCACCGACGCGTGCAAATTCCAAAAAGGTAGAATATGATGCCAAGTTTGGACTTATGAAGTTCAACCCGATTGCACATTGGACTTCAGAGGATGTATGGGATTATATTCGTGCCAATAATGTCGTATACAATCCGCTGCATGATCAGAATTACCCAAGTATCGGTTGCGAATATTGCACACGTCAGGTTATGCCTGGAGAAGATCCACGTGCGGGACGCTGGTCTGGGAATGATAAAACGGAATGTGGTCTTCATAAATAATTCAGTTCAAAGTAAGTTTGGATAAAGCATTGAATTCACTCTTAATGATATAAAAAATGGAGAACAGGGAGCTGACAAGATGACTTCGATTCTGCCTCATGGAGGTACGCTGATTCAGCGTGTCGTACAAGGAGAAGAACGGGAACAATTATTACGAGAGAGTGAGAAATTGTCCTCTTTACGTATTAACAGCTGGACAATTTCGGATCTGGATCTGATCGGCGTGGGTGCGTTCTCCCCGCTTCAAGGCTTTATGACTGAAGAAGACTATCTTTCGGTATTATCTCGTATGCGTCTTGCTGATGGAACAGTCTGGAGTATTCCTATTACCCTGGCTGTAGACGAGCAACAGGCTGCATCGCTCCAGATTGGTGAGACGGTGGCACTCATTGGTGATAATGATGGGGTAACCTATGGATTGTTGGAAGTGAAGAGCATATATCAGGTAGATCAGGGTGAAGAAGCACGTCGTGTTTTCAAGACGGATGATCCAGAGCACCCGGGTGTGAAAAAACTGCTGGAACGACCTGCAACGTATGTAGGAGGTCCAATTCAAGTGCTGAATCGCCCCAAACCGGCCAAATTCGAACAGTTTTACTTTGATCCCGCTGAGACACGGAAAACGTTCCAGGATAAGGGCTGGAAGACGGTTGTCGGTTTTCAGACGCGTAATCCGGTCCATCGTGCCCATGAGTACATTCAGAAGAGTGCAATGGAGATTGTGGACGCCCTGTTCTTAAACCCGCTTGTGGGCGAAACGAAGTCTGATGACGTACCTGCCGATGTACGTATGAAGAGCTATCTGGTTTTGCTGGAGAACTATTATCCGGCTGATCGTGCATTCCTCGGCGTATTCCCGGCGGCTATGCGTTATGCTGGCCCAAGAGAGGCCATTTTCCACGCGATGGTACGCAAAAATTATGGTTGTACTCACTTTATCGTAGGCCGCGACCATGCAGGTGTGGGTGATTACTACGGAACGTATGAAGCGCAGGAGATCTTTACTAACTTCACACCAGAAGAACTGGGTATCACGCCGTTGTTCTTCGAACATAGTTTTTTCTGCACCAAATGTGGCAACATGGCATCAAGCAAAACCTGCCCGCATGATAAAGAACACCACATGGCTCTGTCTGGCACCAAAGTACGTGGCTTATTACGAGACGGTCAATGCCCTCCACCTGAATTTACACGCCCTGAGGTAGCTGAGGTGCTGATTGAAGGAATGGCCGAGCAAGTCCGCTCCTAACGGTATATTTGTCCATCTTGTCCCATATAGATGATTAGAATCATTTATAGGGACGAGGTGGTTTTTTTATGCGTAAAAATATGGGGAAGAAGCACTTTGTGGTCTGGATCAGGTTACGCACCATGAAGAGGGTCACGTTAAGCCTCTGTTTGCTTGCTATGTTTGTGGCAGTGGTCACGTATGAGCTGCCGTCCTCCAAAATGTCCGGTTACTGGGGGTTGCCATTAGCAGGTAAAGTCATAGCCATTGATGCAGGACATGGTGGCCCGGATGGGGGAGCAGTAAGTAAGCAGGGAGTCATTGAGAAAGATATCAATTTATCGATTGCGTTGTACGTACGAGATTATCTGCAGCAAGCAGGGGCCTTGGTTGTGATGACCCGAGAAATAGACACCGATCTGGCAGCTTCAGATACCAAAGGATACTCCAAACGCAAGACGGAGGATCTGAAACAACGAGTAAGAAGAATCGAGGACAAACAGGCGGATCTCTTTATAAGCATTCATATGAACAGTGTTCCTTCGAACCGCTGGAGTGGTGCACAAGTTTTTTATACACCCAATCATCCCGATAATGAAGGATTAGCCAACCTGCTTCAGCAAGAAATGATTCGTAATCTGGAAAATACAGATCGAATTGCGAAAACGGTCAATACCGTTTATTTGCTTCAGGCACTAAAAATTCCCTCGGCACTTGTGGAGGTAGGTTTCCTTTCTCACCCTGAAGAGGCGCGTCTGCTTGCAGATGAATCCTATCAGCGCAAAGTGGCTGCATCCATCTACAACGGAATTCTCCGTTATTCCTCAGGAGAACGTCCTAAAAGTTAGTCACAATGAGAAATGTAATGATATAATTGGTTCAGCATACCTAATTACATGCCAATAGATAAAGCTGAGGTGCTGTCTGATGTTATCAAAAGAACAGATACTTGAACTATTGCAGCCATTGCAGGAACCGCAATTGGGCGTAAGTCTGACTGAACTGCAGTGGGTCCGTGATGTCATGGTTAAAGAAAATCATGTTGCTCTTACTATGGTGACGCTGGAGAACCGCACAGAGGATACAACTGCTCTAAGCGATGCCGCGCGCAACCTGCTGTCCCAACACGGAGTGAATGATGTACATATTCGTCTGCGTGCAGCGTCTGAGCATGAGCGTGAGAGCCTGAACATAGGACAAGCGGATGAGGAGGACAATCAGGACGAAGTGCTTGTCAAAGGCCATGCAGCAGGGCTGGACGGGCATGAGTTGTTGAGTCCTGAATCCGGTGTTCGTTTTATTGCTGTGGCTAGTGGTAAAGGTGGCGTCGGTAAATCGACGGTAACCGTTAATTTGGCTGCCGCTCTGGCACGCCAAGGCAAGAAGGTTGGTCTGATTGATGCTGATATATACGGCTTCAGTGTACCTGATATGATGGGCATTGAGGAATATCCGGTCGTTGAGGACGGAGTTATCCAACCTGTTGAGCGTTTCGGCGTAAAAGTCATGTCGATGGGATTTTTTATTCGGGAGAATAACCCGGTCATTTGGCGTGGACCCATGTTGGGGCGGATGCTGCGCCAATTCTTTACCGATGTAAATTGGGGAGAGCTGGATTATATGCTGCTTGATCTGCCTCCGGGTACGGG
Organism: Paenibacillus sp. UMB7766-LJ446; assembly: GCF_030226665.1. Lineage (NCBI taxonomy): Bacteria > Bacillati > Bacillota > Bacilli > Caryophanales > Paenibacillaceae > Paenibacillus > Paenibacillus sp. UMB7766-LJ446. The sequence goes on along the minus strand of NZ_JASOYM010000021.1, from coordinate 4,511 downwards.
AGACGTCGCACTAGACGTACATCAGATGCTGCCACACAGCAAAGAAATCATCGTTACAACACCGCATGCAACCGCTGCTTTTGTAGCTGCACGTGCTGGCGCCATGGCCATTCAGACGGAACATGAGCTGCTGGGCGTCGTAGAGAACATGGCTTATTATGAATGCAGCAAATGCGGCGAAAAAGATTATGTATTTGGTCGGGGCGGTGGTGGTACTCTTGCCGAGAGCCTTCATACAGAGCTGTTAGCGCAGATTCCACTGGGAGCGCCGGATAATCATATCTCGGAGCCTGATTTTTCCCCATCCGTTTATAAGGCAGAGTCAAGCATCGGTGCGATCTACGATGAGGTGGCCCAGTCTATTGATGCCAAGTTTTAATTTTTCTAATGACGTAAAATATAAAAAAGCCCACGTCCAATGGATGCGGGCTTTTTTAACATGATAACTTTAACATTAAATGATTCTATGCTTCTTATGATCCACCACTACTTCCGTCGCCACCACTGTTGCCATCACTACTACCGTCGCTGCCGCCGCCGCCTCCGCCATCTCCGCCGCTGTCTTTGCTTTGGCCTTCCTGTTTCCCGCCTTGTTCTGTTTTGGGTTGAAGCTCATCCTGAACTACTTTTTTAAGCAAAGTCAGCACTTCCATCCGGAACAAAGGATTTTGCATGACTTCCTGCATAACGGTCATCGTTTGTTTACGATATTCTGGCGTTTTGGTCATGTCCATGAACATCTTGGATACTTCCGGAGACTTCATCACATCGCCAATGGATTTTTGATACGTTGGATCTTTGATTAATTGCATATGCAGTTGCTTGCTTTGGGAATTGATTACTTTGGCGAATTCACCTGCAAACTGTGGATCCGTCATAATTTTCTCGAATTCCTTCTGGTATTCAGGAGCCGTGATGGTATCTTTTACAGCTATACGTATTTGTTCTGAAGATTGCATAGGCATTAGCATTTTCATACCCACTGTTCCTGATCCACCGCCTGAAGCACCACTTTGTCCAGAAGCACCACCACCACCAGAAGAACTTTGTCCAGTGAGAGCTTCCTCGACTGCCTTTTTGCCTTCATCACTTTTAAGAATATCCACGACCATCGTTTTCATCTCTTTATAACCGCCCTGAGGAGGCGAGTAATTCTGATCTGAGCCACAGCCGGCGAGCATGACGGATAGTCCAAGTACGACACAGCATAACTGCCACAAAGGCCGTTTCATGTGCACAACCCCTCCTTGATTAGATACTGGATGTAGTATGTGATGGGAAACCGCTAAATATGTTGAATGATGATGGTTTTTTGCTGTGAAGGTTGGTAAAATAAACTCTCGGGGGTGGAAAACATTTGAATTTACGTAAATGGTTTTTCCTATTTTGGTCAGCTTTGCTTATTGGGGCTGCAGGATCATTAGTGACGGGTCTAATTATGATGTTGGTTAATGGAGAAAAAACGAATGGAATGACCGATTTTTTAATTTATCTCCTCATCTTGTTTGGTTCCGGTATTATGATTAGCGTGTATTCGCAAATGGGTTTTTTCGCATACTTGATATTGAACTATATGGGCAAAGGTGTATTTTCGAAACGCAGTTGGCAAATTGTACAGATTGTTCTAACGGTTTTGGCGTTGCTTGATGTCATGTTTTTACGGTTGTTTGTCGGTGGGGAAAGAGAACGCCTATCCGATATTGTGCTTGGAATCATTATTTTGGCAGCTGGAATTGTTACCGCTTACGTAAAGGTGAAGCAGACACATATTTCGGCGCTGGTGCCTACACTCTTTTTGATGGTGGCTGTTACTGTAGTAGAGACGATCGGTGTGTTGCGAATTGATGTGAATGCGGCTACCATCTTTATTGTGGTTCCTTTGTTAATCTGTAATGCATACCAAATGCTGATATTGCACAGGCTGGTAGATGGGTCGGTGGAGCAGCGGGTGAGTCGAAAAACCGAGCAGATACAAGAAAGCCATGCGTAGCAATTATCTTACAAAAAAAACGCCAAAAAGAGCTAACCTGGTTAGCTCTTTTCATTTATGGCGCTTCAGCGCCTTTTTGCCATGAAATGTCCTGAAGGTTATTATACAGTTGCAGCAACGGCCACGGCCGCATTACTTTGTTCGTTTACTGTGCGCTGGCCTGATCACGAACTTCCGTACCTTTGACACTTGAATGATTGAGCAGCTCGGAAACCGTCACGAATTCATACCCTTGATTTTTTAACTTGTCGATAATGACGGGTAAGGCTTCGTGCGTTTGTTTCGAGGAATCACTGGCGTGCAGCAGCACGATGTCACCCGGATGTGCCTTGCTGACAACACGATCAACGATGGTCTGTACACCAGGGTTCTTCCAATCCTGCGAATCAGTGTCCCATTGGACAACTTGGTAATTCAGACTGCTGGCTACCTTGAGAACACGTTTGTCAAAGTCTCCATTCGGCAGACGTAGCAACTTCGGTTCTTTTCCCGTTAAATCGGTTAAAATGCTATGAGCTGTCAAAATTTCCTTGCGGATTTCCTCTTCAGTCAGACTGCTGTAGTTATCATGTCTGTGGCCATGGCTGCCAATCTCGTATCCTGCGTCTTTGATGGCTGTTACAATCTCGGGGTGTGTCTTACTCCAGGGGGAGGACAAGAAGAAAGTAGCCTTCTGTACTTTGTTATCTTGGAGAACCTTCAGAATAGGCTCTGTCCTTTTATCTCCCCAGCTAATGTCAAAGGTAAGTGCAATAACCTTCTTATCGGTTGGAACGCTGTATACGGCGGATGGTGCGTCCTCCGAGAATACAGAAATATTGCCGCTCTCCAGATAAATAATCCCGATAGCAAAGACGGCAGCAACCAGCACAATCAGGAAACGTTTGATCTTTTTGCCGCTAAATACATAGAACGAGTTCATTTCAATAAGCGCCCCTCTCCCATAAGAAATGCTTGTTTACTCTCCAATGTATGCTCGTACCTCGCAGTTATTCGTATCAGACGTTTGTTTGTCCAACATCTTGATTTCACAGGAGGATATCATGTTAAAATTCAGTACATTTCTTAGAGCGTTAAGTTCCATTCGTGGTGCATTAATCTGGTCGATCGTATTGTTTGTTATTGGAATAGGCACGGGATGGGTGAGTACAGGACCACTTGAGGATATATTGTTGAACCAAATTGGGGGACTCCGGGAGATTAGTGAAAAGCTGGAGCAGGGGAGCAATGTGCAATGGAACTTCTTCCTCTTTATCTTTTTCAATAATGCGATCAAAAGTGTACTCGTAATCTATGCTGGTATCTTCTTTGGCATTCTGCCTGTCGTTTTCCTGTTGATTAACGGAATGGTTATCGGTTTTCTGGTACACACCACAATGAACTATGGGGCCAGCTTCTTTGATATTGTTGTAAAAGGACTTCTTCCACATGGCATTATTGAAATACCGGTCATTATTATCGCATGTGCATTCGGTCTAAGGTTCGGTGGGCTGGTTCTCAAAAGTCTTATTCAATTTGGCGGGGGCAAACGAAATACGATTAGCAGCCAGTGGAGTACGTTTATGCGCACAACGGTAACTGCATCCTTCTGGATTGTTATTTTGCTTCTTGTTGCAGCGATTATCGAAAGTACACTTACCTACAGCCTAGTGCGAGGATAAATTTGTATGGGATGACATTCATAAATTTTCAGAAAGTTGACCATAACAATAAAACGGGTTTCAGTAGCAACCGCAAAAGGACAAACAAAGATGATCCTAGGTTTGCTACTAAACCGGCGCTGTCCGATATATAGCCTGAATTAAAGGGGCTCGAATATGACATACACGGGGACACGCCATTATCCATATGCAGAAAAAGGAGAACTCTAATGCTGGGTATGCTGTTTAACGAGAAGGAATGCAAGGAACTGGATTATGTATTGCGCAAAGAGCTCGATGAAATGTTGTTCGACTTAAGTGACAATCGTCTCGATCAAGAAATTAAATACGCCATTGCGAGTCGCTACAAGACTGTGTTCCGTATGTATGCACGCTTTGCGCCACCTAAAGAGCTATCCAAATATGCTAGAGGCGGTAAATTAAAAAAGTCGAAGCCATAATGCTGTGGTCAGTGGAATATTTGAAGTTCACCTATATAAGAGAGGTGCGGCCCGTAAAGTAAAGCCAGCGCTGTGCCTCCGACATTATGAATTAAAAATAGATTGAATAACCAGCTTTGAAAAGGGAAATGAAGCAATTTGTCGAAAAAGGGTTGACCTTTTTTGTTCAATATGATAAATTAATTTTCGTTCCTTTTTTAAGGAAAAGTTAACCGGAACAAGCGCTGGAATAAAGCGATGAAAATGAAATCGAAAAAAGTGCTTGCAAAGTAAACTTAAACATGATATATTATAAAAGTCGCCGCTGAAAATACGGTGACATGAAAAACGAAACAAATTGAATGTTTGATCTTTGAAAACTGAACAACGAGTGAGTAACGATCTTGCTTGCAAGATCGACGCTGAGAAATCAGTACACGT
>NZ_JASOYM010000020.1:0-68686 GCF_030226665.1 Paenibacillus sp. UMB7766-LJ446 | reverse complement strand
AGCTCTTTTTTTAAGTTTCTTTCGAATCTTATTCGTTTCGCTTGCCGCACCGTGTTTCTCGTGTTTTCTTGGCCGGACTTAGAATATACCATGTACAGTTTCGGAACGCAAGCTTTATTTTCAATAAAGTTTATCATGCAGATCATCCTATCTTCCATGGATGATCCGCGTGATTCCTGCTTAATACAATTCCATGTTACTTCATTTTCTTCACAGGCATCTTCCTCGGCCATAAGCTATAACTGAAGCTGATTATAAAATCGATCCCCAATACGATTCCCCATACTCTTATGAGATTAGAGAATGCCGCAGTACGCTCCGCGTCACCAATCCACCAGATCATTGCGAGCAGGAACAAGCTACCTATGCTCCAAGCCAATAGATGTCTAAACCATCCTACTCTCTCACGACTAGCATGCTCGCTACCGTACACCTTGTTGCTGCGAGGATGTTCTCCACCTTTGAACCAGTACAAGAAGTAACGATCAGCCCAAGCGATCATCTGATGACCATAGGCAATACTCACGCCTATATATATAGCGGCAATGCCATGAACCATACTTGCTGTAGCACCCTGTTGAAGATCCATCACCGTCGCAACCATTAAAAGAACATCCACAATGGGTGTCGCCATTAATAGCGCGATCCCTGTACGTTTCATCCCGAGCAGATAACGCACACTCAGACCTGCAGCGACAAATACCCAGAAAGCAATCTCACATCCAATAATAAAATAGGCAATCAAATAATCCACTCCTTTTATAATACAAATGTATTAAATACAATTTAACACGTTTGTATTATAATAATCAACAATGATATAATCTTTTTATGCCTAAAATAGTTGATCATGACAAACAACGCCAACTCGTAGCCAAAGCAGCCTGGCGCGTCATCCGCAGAGATGGCATGGAACAAGCCTCCGTTCGAAATATCGCCGTAGAAGCTGGTATTTCAGCCGGATCTATGCGCCATTACTTCTCAACCCAATCGGAACTACTCCTATACGCAATGAATCTGGTATCCGAACGGGTTTCGAACCGAATCACACAGATGTCCTTTGATGCTTCCCCGTTGGAGAATATGAAGCTTATGTTGTTAGAACTCTTGCCAAATACGGATGAAAAAATGGCCGAAATGGAGGTGTGGTACGCTTTTACAGCCAAATCCAAGACCGAACCCGCTCTCAAAGAGCATGCCGACAAAGTATATGACGAACTCAGACGCGCGATGGCTACGGTTATTACCTACCTCATGGATCTCAATCTCTCCCGAACAGGTCTCGATAAGGAGCTGGAAATTGAACGACTGTACGCTCTGGTGGACGGTTTGGGAATCCATGCGATTCTTCGTCCTGACCAGATGAACAGCAAGATCATGGAGGACATCCTTACCATGCATCTTGCAACGTTATTCCGGGATGCAGAATAAGAGATTCGGTCACAAGATTAATACAGCTCTATCCCTCACACAGCAGGGCCGAGTAAATGCTTCTTATGAAACAAAAAAACCGTCAGGCATCAGTTGTGACTAACCTAATGAATCATAATAGGGTTAGTGTCCTAGATGCGTGACGGTTTTTCTTTTTATCCAATAATAATCCGGCCTTCCGGATGGCGATACAGTTTTTTCTCTTTGCGTGGACGAAGCGCGTATGCGATGGTTAGAGGCCCAATCCGTCCTATAAACATCGTGAAGGCGATAATTACTTTTCCCCATACCGTTAATTCATGCGTTACTCCTACCGACAGGCCAACTGTACCAATCGCCGAGGCCGCTTCAAACATAAGTGAAAGGAACGGTGCATCCTCTGTCGTAAGTAGTAGCATGACCACAACCATGAATATGATCAAGGAAACCATAATAATCGTCAACGCTCTCATCAGCAGCTCCTTTGGTACACGTTGACGGAAAAACACGATATCTTTATTACCTCGAATCATGGCATACACCGCTCCAATCATGATCAGGAACGTTGTTGTTTTGATTCCGCCCCCGGTTGATCCCGGAGATGCCCCAATAAACATCAACAGAATGAAGAAGAACTGGGTAGCCTGTCTCATCTCGGCAATATCAATGGTGCTCGTACCCGACGAACGTGTGGAGACAGACTGGAAGAAGGAGGCGTAGATCTTTTCACTCCAACTAAGAGAAGCCAGTGTGTGCCCATTGGTGAACTCAAATACAAACAGAACAATTGCACCCACACCAATCAGCGCACCTGACACGGACAATACCAATTTGGAATGCAATGATAAACGACGACGCTTGCGGTACTCAAACAAATCATTCAATACCACAAAGCCAAGTCCCCCGGATATAACCAGCACGGAAGCTGTTACATTAAACAACCAGTCTCCCGTATAATGCTGAAAACTATTACCGAACAGATCGAAACCACCATTATTAAATAATGATACCGAGTGAAAAGCACCATAATACAACGCCTGCCAAAAAGGCATTTCCGTTGCCCAGCGTAGGGCCAATATAACAGCAGCCACCCCTTCAATGGTAAACGAAAAGATTAGCACCTTGCGGATAATACGTACGATGCCTTCCATACTGTCAGCGTTGATAGCCTCTTTCAGCAGCAGCCTGTCCTTAAGCGAGATTCGCTTGCCCAATACCAATGCAAACAACGTTGCGATAGTCATGAAGCCAAGTCCACCTAGCTGCATAAGCACCATAATCACGATTTGACCAAACAGGTTGAAGGTTGTTCCTACATCCACGACGACCAGCCCGGTCACGCATGCGGCAGAGGTAGACGTAAACAGCGCATCAATAAACGCCAAATGCTGGCCGCTTTGATTGGAGATGGGCAGCATGAGCAGAATCGTACCGATCGTGATAATAAGCATAAAACCACCAACCAGAATCAGTGGGGGTGATAGGAATTTAGCAATGTGAAGCCTAAACTTCATGAAGGGCACCTCTTTTAACGTAATACAAACAGGTAGGCAAGAAGATCTGTCACCATACTTATGGCATTCATGTTGTTTCGACGAATCTATCACTTCGATGCCTATGTAAACCTAAAGAGGAACTTGCCAGCAGCATCATACTGAACGGCAGGTTCCTCTTCTATTATGAACGAGTTAAACGTTCCTTATTTAATCCTGTGTACGAGGACGCATGTGCGGGAAGAGCAGTACGTCACGAATGGACGGCGAATTGGTCAACAACATGATCAGACGGTCAATACCGATCCCCAGTCCACCTGTTGGTGGCATACCATATTCGAGCGCACGGATGAAATCATCATCCATTTCGTGTGCTTCGTCATTTCCGTGTTCTTTCTCCAGCAATTGTGCCTCAAAGCGCTGACGCTGATCAATTGGATCATTCAGCTCCGTAAAGGCATTGGCATGCTCACGTCCAACGATAAACAGCTCGAAGCGGTCCGTGAAGCGTGGATCTACATCGCTTTTCTTCGCCAGCGGGGAAATCTCAACCGGATGTCCCATGATAAAGGTTGGCTGAATCAACGTCTCTTCTACAAAATGTTCGAAGAATGCATTCAGAATATGACCAAATGTCATATGCTTTTCAACCGGAACCTTATGTTCTTTCGCCAAACGGTGAGCTTCCTCGTCCGTCATATGCACGGAGAAGTCTACGCCTACAACTTCCTTAACCGCGTCTACCATCGTTACACGGCGCCATTGTGGCGTAAGATCCACTTGATAGTCTGCATATTGGACAACTTGCGTGCCCAGCACTTCCTGTGCGATATGAGCAACCAGATTCTCAGTCAAACGCATGATATCCTGATAATCGGCATATGCCTCATAAAGCTCAATCATCGTGAACTCAGGGTTATGACGTGTCGACATCCCCTCATTACGGTATACACGGCCGATCTCGTATACTTTCTCCAGACCGCCTACAATCAGACGTTTCAAGTGAAGCTCGATCGCAATCCGCATGTACAATTCCATATCAAGCGCATTGTGATGCGTAATGAATGGTCGCGCAGCGGCTCCACCAGCGATGGTGTGCAGCGTCGGAGTTTCCACTTCCAGATAGCCCAGGGAATCCAGGTAACGGCGCATCGACTGAATGATTTTGGAACGAGTAACAAAGGTCTGCTGCACTTCGCGATTCATAATCAGGTCTACATAGCGCTGGCGGTAACGCAGCTCTACATCCGCTAGTCCATGATATTTATCCGGAAGTGGGTAAAGTGACTTGGACAATACTTCGAGATTTTGCACCTTAACCGAAGTTTCACCTGTCTTGGTTTTGAAGATTACCCCAGAAACACCTACAATATCCCCCAGATCGAGCAGGCTGAACGCGGCGTATTTATCTTCCGGCACAGTATCCTGACGAACATAGATCTGGATTCTGCCGCTCAGGTCCTGAATATGTGCAAAGCTCGCTTTACCCATTCCCCGCTTCGCCATAATCCGTCCGGCAATACTGACTTCGATGTGCTTCTCTTCCAGCTCTTCCTTAGTCAGTTCTTCATACTTCTTCAGAATGGAGCCGGCTTCTTCCGTACGTACGTATTTTTGGCCAAAAGGGTCGATCCCCAATTTGCGGAGCTCGTCCAATTTGTCGCGGCGAATTTGTAAAAGCTCACTTAGTTCGGTTTCGGTTTCCTGATTCAAGACTTCATCCGTCATGATCTATATTCATCTCCTTATTTACATTGCAGGCATCTTCCGAGGTATTCTGCCTCAAATGTTGAAAAAAGCTTCCCTAAGGAAGCTTTTGTCTCCGTACCCGACTGCTTCATTGCTTAAATTACTTTTTGATGTCTACAATTTTATATTGAATTACGCCAGCAGGCACACTTACATCAACAACCGTACCTTTTTTCTTACCCAGGATGGCTTTGCCAACAGGGCTTTCGTTCGATATTTTGTTCTGCAGCGGATTGGATTCCGCAGTACCTACAATTGTATATTCCGTGATATCACCGAATTCCAGATCTTCTACAGTAACTGTTGCACCCACGCTTACGGCTTCGGTATCGATCTCGTCGCTGTTGATAATCCGTGCGTTCCGGAGCAATTTCTCCAAAGTAATAACGCGGCCTTCAATGAAAGCCTGTTCGTTCTTCGCGTCTTCGTATTCGGAGTTCTCACTAATATCTCCATACCCGATGGCTACCTTAATCCGTTCAGCCACTTCGCGGCGCTTCACCGATTTCAGCATTTCCAGTTCTTCTTCAAGCTTCTTAAGTCCCTCTGGTGTAAGGATAACTTCCTTATCGCTCATCTCAACCGATTCTCCTGTCATGGGAATAATTTGATTGCACGGCAACGGAACCAGTGCTGTTTACAGAGCTCCGCCCGCATACATCTTCAAAACTATATGAAGTTCTCCGGAGAAACAGAACGTTCCTCCTGATGCACTAGCCTTATGACGCACATGGCGAATTTATACTGTGAAATTATAGGGTAACGGTCTCGAAAAGTCAATGTTACACCCCCTACGGCTGTAAACGTTTTACAGCAGCAGATCAGGATGCATTTTCAGCTACGCCGGTTCTGACTCCAGATTCCCTTCCATATGCAGCTGACCTACAAAGTTCTCCAGAATATGCACCATCTCATCACGTTTGGTTTCTTCCATAATAACGTCCTTGATGCGGGCAGATCCTTTCAGACCTTTCAGATACCAAGCCAGGTGTTTACGCATCTCGCGCACAGCAACAGCCTCACCCTTCAATGCAATCAGGCGGTCCATATGCAAAATGGCAACCCGAATCTTCTCTTCCCCATTCGGGTCAGGAAGCAATTCGCCGGAACTCAAGTATTGAATGGTGCGATACAGCATCCATGGGTTACCCAGAGCAGCACGACCGATCATAACTCCGTCACAACCCGTTTCATCCAGCATACGACGGGCATCTTCCGGTGAAGATACATCTCCGTTCCCGATAACCGGGATGGAGACAGCCTCTTTAACATTTTTGATGTGCGACCAGTCTGCTGTACCTGTGTAGAGCTGCTCACGTGTACGGCCGTGTACACTTACCGCCTGTCCGCCAGCGCGTTCAACCGCAAGTGCATTCTCAACCACGAAGATATGCTCGTTATCCCAGCCGATCCGCATCTTGACTGTAACGGGCTTATCTACCGCGTCCACTACAGCGGATACCATCTCATAAATTTTGTTTGGATCAAGCAACCACCGTGCACCTGCATCACAGCTCGTCACTTTTGGCACTGGGCATCCCATGTTGATGTCAATGATGTCAGCATTGGTTTCTTTGTCCACAATTTTGGCTGCTTCTACGAGGGCTTCACGATCTCCCCCCCAGATTTGCAGGCTCAGCGGTTTCTCCCTCTCATCTACAAACAACATCTCACGTGTCCGCTTGTTACCATGCACGATGGCTTTTCCACTCACCATCTCCGCACATACGAGGCCTGTTCCGAATTCTTTTGCAATTAGACGAAAAGCCGGATTACACACGCCAGCCATCGGCGCAAGTACGACCTGGTTTTTCATTTCAATGTCACCTATTTTAAGCACGGTAGTCGTTCCACTCCTTTTTAAATCCGACTTTTGCATGAATCCTGGTTGTGTTTAGTTTCTTAATGCTTCTTGCTGTATAAAGTATAAAATCAACGAATGATGACGATGTTTTCTTATTAGTAAAAAACGGCGCTAACTTCCCTGTAATTCCTCAATGCTAATCGACAGTACCCCCGCAATAAGATTGAGCTCCCGTTCTGCTACTTTACGGTTGCCTCGCTCAATCATACCCAGAATGGCCAGCGATATGCCCGTCTCGGCAGCAAGCTCCTGTTGTGTTAAACCTTTCAGCTTCCGGAAAGCCCGGATTCGATTGGCCAATTGCACGTTTTCCAAAGCTGTATTCCATCCTTTCCATCCAGTACAGACAACGATGATTGTACAAAGGTATACAAACCTGAATGCTCATCTTCGGTTACGATGTCAGCCAGTGGCACCAATACAAATGCCCGTTCACCCATCCGTGGATGCGGCAATTGCAGCCGTTCGGTATCACTCGTCTCTCCATCCATCCAAAGCAGATCCAAATCGACTGTACGAGGGCCCCAACGGATATCACGAACCCGTCCAAGCCGTGTTTCAATATCCAGTAGTTCCGTGAGCAGCTGCTCCGGCAAAAGTGTAGTCTGTACCGCAGTTGCCATATTCAGAAATGCTGGCTGGTCCACATAACCTACCGGTTCCGTCTCATACAGCGCAGAACAGCGCAGGACGGATATATGAGGATGTGCATCCAGCAACGTTAACGCCTCAAGCAGCGTCTGTTCCCTGTCACCCAAATTAGCCCCTAAAGCAATATAAGCCTCTGAAGATTCAGAGGTCGAATGTGCAATCATGATCGGTTCTCACTTTCTTGTGCGGCGAAGCTCTACAGTTACGCCCCCAAAATGAATATCGAACGGCGGATGCGGCTTCGTCACCTTGACTGTCAATGCATTGATAATAGTATAAGTGTCTAGTAAAGAAGATGCAATATGTTCGCCCAAAGCTTCAATTAACTGGAATGATTTATGTTCAACGATCTGTTTCACCAGCTCATGGATTTCTGCATAATTGATGGTTTTGGTCAAATCATCGTTACGCCCAGCCTCACCCAGATCCATATCGATCTCCAGATCAATATAATAACGCGCCCCCAGCTTCCGTTCCTCGGCAAATACGCCGTGATATCCGTAATACTCCATTCGATGCAATACCATTCGATCCATAAATTCCGCCTGCCCTCTATATATAATGAAATCATGGTTCTATGTTCGTTTCCATTGCAAAACGCTGCGCTTCTACTGGACGGGTCACCGGACCCGTCAGCATCATTTCCTCCGCAAGCCTGGAGATGCATACAGCATGGCATCACACATGTCCGCCGTGCGCCGCATCGGCTTCACATCATGAACCCGAACCATCTGGCAGCCTTGCGCTATGCCAAAGGCAACCGTAGCAGCTGTACCTTCCAGCGCATCATTCGCCTGCACCTGTAAGGTGTTCTGGATGAACCTTTTACGCGATGTTGCCAGCAGAACGGGATACCCCATCTCATTGAGCAACCCAAGCGATGACATGAGCGCCAGATTTTCGTTCAGATCTTTTACAAATCCAATGCCCGGGTCCAAAATAATCTGGTTGGGATGTACTCCAGCCTCCAGCGCAATCTGTACACTCTCCTGAAGATCACGGACCACATCATTCAGATAATTCGTATAGTCTCGTTCTTGCCGATTGTGCATCAGGATCAAAGGACATCCCAGTTCTGCCGCAGTGCGTGCCATTCTAGGGTCAGCCTTGGCACCCCACACATCATTGATGATGTGCGCTCCAGCCTGAACGGCCTGACGAGCTACTTCTGCTTTATAGGTGTCTACCGATATTGGGATATGTGGAGCCTGCTCCCGCAACGCTTCGATGACCGGAATGATCCGACTGAGCTCTTCTTCGGCGCCAACGGCCTCTGAGCCTGGACGCGTGGACTCTCCTCCGATATCAATAAGATCCGCGCCGTCCTCCATCATCTGTATGGCGTGAGTTACCGCTCGCTCCACATTGGTATAACGTCCTCCATCCGAGAAGGAGTCCGGTGTGACATTCAGAATGCCCATAATAAGTGTCCGTGTACCAAGTTTTAGCTCTGCTGGCCCCCACGCATAATTCCGTTCATAGATGACTGGTGTAAGTGTCATGAAGTATACCCCGCTTTCTGCCGGTACATACCCAGAAGCGCTTCTGTAACCGGGCCTATATGTCCGCTGCTTATTACCGTTTCTGTACCATCCTGATCCCGCAGCGCCGTAACCGGAACGAGTTCAGCAACAGAGCCTGTCAAAAAGATTTCATCTGCCTGCAGCAGTTCCTCCCAAGGGAACAAACCTTCCTGGAAAAGCATTCTTTGCTGAGCTGCAAGCTCCAGTACAACGGCTCTGGTGATTCCCGGCAAAATGCCGGTCGCAAGTGCTGGCGTGTAGAGTACGCCCTGTCTCACCCAGAACACATTGCTGACAATCCCCTCAGCTACATGCCCATCTCGGGTTAATTGCAGCCCTTCCACATTTTGCACATGCTGTCCGTATCCGTTCAGTTCACGTTTCGCCAGAATACTGTTCATGTAATGCAGCGATTTGAACCGCACTTCTCCTTCAGGCGTGTTACGAGGTGTCGACAGACGTTGAAGCAATTTTCCATTTTCGTAAAGCGACGGAGAGGGTTCAGGTAGTGCTTTTGCCAATACGATATGATTGGGTTTTACATAATCCCCTGAAGGTAGTCCCAGCGGGGCTTCACCCGCAGATACGGTATAGCGGACATAGGCATCCTGGAGTTCGTTAGCAAGCAACAGGTTACTAATCCAGTCCGTTACCTCCGCTGCTGTTACTGTGAAAGGAATGCCCAATTCACGACACCCTGAAGCCATCCGCTCCAAATGACGTTCCAGCAGAAAAGGAGCTCCCTGATACGTCCGAAACGTCTCGAACAATCCGAGTCCGTACAAAAAGCCGTGATCCGTCACCGGAACCACGGCTGCCGCCATATTGACCAATTCTCCGTTTATCGCGGCATATTTCATCTCTATACCTTTACCTGCTGAGACAGGAAGTTACGCAGCATTTGATGACCGTGATCCGTAATAATGGATTCGGGATGGAACTGAACACCTTCAATCGCATATTCCTTGTGACGCAAGCCCATAATCTCGCCTTCCGCCGTCTCGGCTGTAATCTCCAGACAATCTGGCAGACTGCTGCGCTCGACGATTAGAGAGTGATAACGCGTTGCCGTGAACGGTGATGGTAATCCGCTAAATACGGATGTGCCGTTATGATGCATTTCGGATGTTTTGCCATGCATCATTCGGTCCGCACGAATAACATTGCCTCCGAACGCCTGTCCAATCGCCTGATGTCCCAGACAAACGCCAAAGATCGGAATGCTGCCCTTGAAATGATCAATGACCGCCAGACTAATGCCTGCCTCATTCGGCGTACATGGACCCGGTGAGATCAAAATATGATCAGGTGCCAAAGCCTCAATGCCTGCCAGATCAATCTCATCATTGCGGCGAACTTCCACCGTCTCCCCCAGTTCACCCAGATATTGAACCAGGTTGTATGTGAAGGAATCATAATTGTCGATAACCAGTATCATATCTTTGCTCCTCCTGTCATTCCGTCCACACAGGGAACGGTTGCTTAATTATTTTATTTTAACAGCTTCAGCTTCCTCACTGTAATTCACAGCTCTCATCATGGCCCTTGCCTTGTTGCGGCACTCCCTGTATTCCCGATATGGATCAGAATCAATAACAATGCCTGCTCCTGCCTGTACGTACCCCATACCGTCCTTAATGGAAAGCGTGCGAATGACGATGTTCAGCTCCATGTTCCCACTGTAATCCATCCACCCGATCGAACCTGTATACGGTCCGCGGCGCACAGGCTCCAGTTCTTCAATGATTTCCATGGTTCGAACTTTGGGGGCACCCGTAATTGTTCCACCTGGGAATGTCGCTGCAATTACATCAAATACAGAAAGTCCGTCGGCCAGCGTTCCCTCCACCTGAGACACCAGATGCATGACATGCGAATACTTCTCGATTGTCATCAGTTCCGGCACATGGACCGATCCATAGGCTGCAATTCGTCCGATATCATTCCGCTCCAGATCGACCAGCATAATATGCTCTGCCCGCTCCTTCTCACTGTTCAGCATCTCAGCGGCCATCAACTCATCCTCAGCTTCATCACGCCCTCTTCTCCGTGTGCCTGCGATCGGACGTGCGCTCACCTTGCCCTGATCGACTTTGACGAGCAACTCGGGCGAACCGCTCACCAATTGGAAATCAGGACTCCGCAGCATTCCCATGTAGGGAGATGGATTCACAAGTCGAAGCCACTCATAGATGTGTTCGGGACTGGACTTCAGAAGCTTCTCCTGCCTCAGAGACAAGTTCACCTGAAAGACATCTCCTTGCCGGATATATTCCTGCACGGTACGTACTGCCTGCTCAAAATCTTCTTGCGGAAAAGAAGTATGCCACCCTTCGGTTTCTCGCTCCGAGTCCGCTGTCTGTGGAGTACGATGGATCTGACTTTTGCGATGCTCCAGTGCCTGCTGTTGATCTTCTGCCTGCGCAAATCCCAGAATATGCAGCCATCGCTGCTTCATGGCTGCTGCTCGTTCTTCTGCTTCCGTGTAAAGTCTGCGAAGATCGGCCTCCGTCTGATTTGGCTGCACAGGCATGTGCACCATACAGAACAAGGCCTGCTGCTCATGATCATATGCCCATACTTCTTCAAAACGCATCCACCAATAATCCGGCAGAGCCGGGTTATCTTCAGCCAAGGTCGGCAGCTTCTCCAGGGATCTGGCTACGTCATAGCTTAGATACCCTGCACAACCACCGCCAAAATCTGGGGCCCCGCTCACCTTTGGTGCGCTGTATGGCGCAGCCCATCTTTTTAATACATCAAGAGGCTTACCGTTGTCTGTTGACGTGGATCCCTCTTTCAGATCGTGAATAACAGCTTCATTCCCTTTACCGGAGATAACGGATACAGGGTGTAATCCAAGGAAGGTGTACCTGCCCCCCTTACCGTTCTCCAGCACCATTGCATAAGGGGATGCCTGCTGCCAGGCCCCTTCCCACGTTAACGGTAAACCGCCATGATACGGCCCCTTATCCGACTTGATCATGTAAGGCATCATGGTCCAGCCTTGTCCTGCCCATTCGGTCCAGTCGGCGTATGTTGTCATCAGGTGTGTCATTGCGGTTTGCCGCCTCCATCTGTCGCTAGTTCTATTGTCTGATAGTATACTAAAGCACCGCTGCTTTTAAAAGCATTCAGCAAAAAATCCTCCACACCCGGCATGCGGGCAAGGAGGACTTGTTTCATCTCTTGTTAATCTTAAGATTCGAAGTTGTAAAGTGGTGTGCTCAGGTAACGTTCGCCGTTACTTGGTACGATAACCACAACACGTTTGCCTGCACCCAGCTGTTTAGCCACTTGCAGACCTGCACGAATGGCTGCACCGGAAGAAATACCGGACAGGATACCCTCTTCCTTCGCTACCTGACGAGCAGTCTCGAATGCATCATCATTTTCAATGTGAATGATTTCGTCATAGATTTCCTGATCCAGAATCTCAGGGATAAAGTTGGCACCGATCCCCTGAATTTTGTGAGGACCTGGTTTGCCGCCTGCCAAGATTGGCGAAGCTGATGGTTCAACGGCAACAATTTTAATCTCAGGGAAGGCTTCTTTCAACACTTCACCTGTACCTGTAATCGTTCCGCCTGTACCGATTCCTGCGATGAAAGCATCCAACGTACCGCCTACAGATTGAATTGCTTCAACAATCTCAGGGCCAGTCGTTTCACGGTGGATCTTCACGTTAGCTTTATTTTTAAATTGATCAGCCATGAAATAGGATGGATTTTCCTTAAGCAATTCCTCAGCTTTTTTAACTGCACCATTCATACCTTCGGCTCCCGGTGTGAGCACAAGCTCAGCTCCGTAGGCGCGAAGCAAGTTACGACGCTCCATGCTCATCGTTTCTGGCATAACAATAACAGACTTGTAGCCTTTGGCTGCAGCCACCATAGCCAGTCCGATTCCGGTGTTACCACTTGTTGCTTCGATGATGGTATCACCTGGTTTCAGCTTGCCTTCTTTTTCCGCTTCTTCCACGATGCTAATCGCGATACGGTCTTTTACGCTTGAACCTGGATTCTGGTATTCCAATTTCACGAACACTTCAGCACTGCCTTCAGGTACAATACGGTTCAGACGAACAAGCGGAGTACCTCCGATAAGTTCTGTTACGTTATTAACTACTTTAGCCATATGAATGCCCTCCTTAGTGGGATGAATACTACTTAAGTCCTGTTGCCATATACATGTGTGGCCGAGCAGCCTCTAGATGTTATAAAAGAACTACGGAAATCCGTTAGTGGGTCCATTCCGCTACAACAAACCGGACAGGGCCTGAGGTTTCCGAAGATTTCTTTGTTCATATAAATCGTTTTATTCCGAGTAAACGAGTAGGTATTTGATTATTTTTATCTTATCAACGTTATACCCTATTGTCAATATGAGTACTCAAAAAAATACTCCGCCTTGGGCCCTAAGGCCGTAGACAGAGTATTTTTATCACGATGCAGCAATACGTGCGCTTGCAGGATTCAGGATGCCGGAATCTCAGCGATGACGACAGCCTCATACTTGTTGCGCAGCCTTTCCTCCACCTGGGGCAGTGGATCAGCCTGGCTCAGAGCCAGCTGCATCCGAATCTCTTCGCGGACCTCTTCTGCAGGTTGCACCTGACGCTCTTGTTTGTCGTTCACTTTAATGATGGCGTAGCCCTCTTCCACCTTCACTGGCCCTGCAATATCGCCAACGTCCAGTTGAGCGGCAAGTTTGAGAATTTCTTCGGACTGGAACGGATCATTCTGCTCAATCCAGCCCAGCCGCCCACCCTCATCGCGAGAGTAGCTATCCGTCGATTCACTGCGTGCAGTTTCTTCAAAGTCTGCTCCCTTGTCGAGCTCATCCAGTACCGATTCTGCTTGTTCCTCTTCCTTCAACACAATGATGGACAGATCGTATTTCTCCGGTGAAACATAGTCTTCATGGTGTTCGTTCCAGTAACGCTCGATATCTGTATCCTTGATCTGGATACCGCTTGTGGCAATTTTCTCAAGCAGAAGTCGGTATCCCGCCACCAACTCAAGATCCTGCCTGGATAAACCGAGCTGGGACTGCATTTCGTCAAAATAAGCCTTCTCCGAGTCATATCCATCCATGGCCGCAGCAATTTCTTTCGCAATTTCCTTGGGACTTACCGTCAGATTACGGTCCACCGCTTCTGCATAGACAGCTTTGCGGTTGAGCATCTGGAGCAGCAATTCACTGCCATAACGCCGTTTCAAAGCCTCAGTCCATTCCTTGTCCGTGATGACCTCGCCATTAATTGTTGCTACAGCACTTCCATCTTCCTGATTGGCATCCTGAGACGAATCTGCCCCATCACGTCCAGTCCGCAAGCCTTGCACAATCATTACCGAACCCATCACCAGCATTCCAAGCGTCAAGACAATTACAGCCGTCCATAACCCTTTTTCCTGTCTTGTCATTCCGCGTCCCGTCCCCGCATAGAATCAGTTCTTGGCTTGCTCTAGAATGGTCTCAAGTTGTTCCTTGTTAAAATCGTAAGCTTCGTTACAGAATTGGCAGACCACTTCAGCCTGGCCTTCTTCCTCAATCAATTGTTCCATTTCAGATTGACCCAGACTGATCAACGTTTTCTCTACCCGCTCACGTGAACACTCACAGTGGAAATGAATATCCATTTCGTCCATGATATGTACATCCGGCAGTACGCGGCGAAGTAACTCCTCCAGTCCATGTCCCTCATCCAGCAGCGATGTTACCTGCGGCATTGTACCGATGGCCTTTTCAATCACGGTAATCTCATCATCCGTCAAACCTGGCAGCAACTGAACAATGAATCCACCGGCTACAATCACCGAATTGTCGGTATCCACCAGTACGCCAACACCTACGGCAGAAGGCGTCTGCTCCGATTTGGCAAAATAGTACGTAAAGTCTTCACCAAGTTCTCCCGAAATAATCGGTACACTGCCGCGATAAGGCTCTTTCAGCCCCAGATCCTTGGTTACGTTCACGAATCCTTCTGTTCCAACCGCGCCAGCAACGTCCAGTTTGCCCATACTATTGCTCGGCAGATGGACATGCGGATTGCTTACATAGCCACGTACTTCACCCTTCGCATTAGCATCGGCAACAACCTGTCCAATGGGACCATCGCCTTTGACCTGAATAGTCAGCTTCTCTTCTTCCTTAAGCATAGCACCCATAATGGCTGCTGCTGTAACCGTACGCCCCATAGCAGCTGTAGCCGTGGGAAACGTATCATGTCTTCTGCGCAGTTCCTCAACCAGTTCCGTCGTCTGCACAGCAAAGGCTCTAACTCGTCCATTCATTGCTGTACCGCGAATTAACCGGTCTTGCTTGTTGTTGTTTTCCAAGTCATTCAGCCTCCTTTGGCGTAATTGCCAGTTATAGAAAAAACGGCATAACATATACGACTGTAACCCCAGCCCGCTGTTTGCCGTCTCTGTTCTTACCTTTCCCGGTTCCGCTCATAAACGATACGCAGCCCTTCAAGCGTAAGCAGCGGATCCACTTCATCGATGCTGCGTGTTTCTTCTGCAATCAGCTTGGCAAGGCCTCCGGTTGCAATGACTCTGGGTTTGGCTCCCATTTCCTCGCGAATACGCTCCACAATGCCGTCCACCTGTCCTGCATAACCATAAATAATGCCGGCCTGCATGGCATGAATGGTGTTGCGACCAATAACTTTCTTGGGCTTCTCCAGTTCAATGCGAGGCAGTTTGGATGCTCGTTCATAGAGCGCTTCGGTTGCGATATGGATGCCGGGTACGATAGCCCCGCCCAGATAATTTCCTTTCTCGTCAATACAGTCAAATGTAGTCGCTGTACCGAAATCGACCACAACGAGAGGGCCGCCATACTTCTCAACGGCTGCTACTGCATTAACAATGCGATCCGCGCCAACTTCACGCGGATTCTCATACCGCAGGTTCAGGCCGGTTCTTATACCAGGCCCAACGAGTAACGGTTTTTTGCCTACGTATTTCTCACACATGGCTTCAATCACATTCACCAGTGGCGGAACCACGGATGAGATGATCACACCTTCAATGTCGCGTGTTGAAATACCCGACATATGAAATAAATTATAAATCAATACGCCGTATTCATCCACTGTCGACTGACGGGATGTGCTCAGGCGAAAATGGTGGAGCAACTCCCGGCCCTGATACACGCCGAGTACGATGTTGCTGTTGCCCACGTCTACCACAAGAATCAAAGAGGTTCACCCCTCTTTCTTTTCGTTTAAATCCAGGCTGATATCCAGGCTCTCAAAAGAGTAGGTTAACCTGCCAACTGAAATTACATCCACTCCGCTCTCAGCAATACCACGAATGGTATTTAGCGAGACGTTGCCCGATGCCTCAACCTTCACATGCGGAGCCTGCTCACGAATAAGAGCAACAGCCTCACGCATCCGATCCGGGTGCATGTTATCCAGCATAATGATATCTGCTCCAGCCTGCAAGGCTTCTCTGACCTGTTCCAGGTTTTCGGTCTCTACTTCAATGGTCATCGTATGTGGAATGACGGCTCGCGCACGCTGTACCGCTTCGGTAATTCCGCCTGCACCCTTAATGTGGTTATCTTTAATCATGACCGCATCATAGAGGCCGAATCGATGATTTGCTCCGCCACCAACCCGCACTGCATATTTTTCAAGCAAGCGGTGTCCCGGTGTTGTTTTACGAGTGTCGACCAGTCGTGTAGAAAGGCCTTCCAACGCATCCACATAAGTACGTGTGCGGGTAGCGACACCCGACAAGCGCTGCAGCAGGTTAAGAGCCAAGCGCTCTCCTGTAAGCAAGCTATGTGTGCTGCCTTCTACCTCAGCCAATATCGTACCATGCGTAACTGTATCACCGTCTTTTACCATCGGTGTGAACACAAGGCTGGGATCCACTACCTGAAACACCAGTTCTGCTACCGTAATTCCTGCAATGATCCCATTGTCTTTGGCATGTATAACAGCTTTGGACTGACTGCCAGCGGGAATCGTCACACTTGTGGTAACATCCCCTGCACCGACATCCTCACGAAGCCAGTTTTTGATTGATTCGATGAGTCCTTCATTATATCCGTTCAGTATCATGACATCAATTCCTCCACAATCGCTTGTTCTCGCTGCTGCAGACTATGCTTCTGCCACACGGCATCGTCACGCTGCGGGAAATCCTCACGGTAGTGGGCTCCCCGACTTTCCTCACGGTGTAATGCTCCCGTGGTAACCAACCAGGCACAGGTCAAAAGGTTGGCATATTCCATCTCTTCTTTGTGAGTAAACTTCTGATCAAAAAATTGCAATTCCTGTTGCAGTTTCTCCATCGCCCCTTGCAGGTTTGCGCCATTTCGGCGCAGTCCCACCTGACGCACCATCATTTTTTGCAGACGCAAGCGTCTTTCGGACACCGGTTTCTGCTCTTCCTGTCTTCCCCTGAGAAAGCTTGTTGATGCGGGAATCGTTGTCTGTACAGGAGCAAGCGGAGGCAGAGACTGAATACGATCAACAATTCTCCGTCCAAATACGATCGCTTCGGACAGAGAGTTACTCGCCAGTCGATTAGCTCCATGTACTCCTGTAGAAGATACTTCCCCGCAGGCAAATAACCTGCCGATACTGCTCTCTCCGCTAAGATCCGTCTTCACTCCGCCCATCATGTAATGTGCAGCAGGAGCGACTGGAATCCAGTCTGTTGTCATATCCAGCCCGTAACGCATGCAAGTCTCATAAATGGTAGGAAACCGATGTTTAATCATCTCTGCCGGCTCATGAGTGATATCCAGATATACAAATGTACTGTTCGTCGATTCCATTTCACTGACGATAGCCCGAGCTACGATATCACGGGGTGCCAGTTCAAGCTGCGCATGATACCGTTCCATGAAGCGCTCGCCTTTCACATTGCGCAAATAGGCTCCTTCGCCACGTACAGCCTCGGACACCAGGAAGCGTGGTGCGCCTGGATAACAAAGGGAGGTCGGGTGGAACTGAATAAACTCCATGTCCCGGACAACCGCTCCGGCTCGATAGGCCATCGCCACACCATCTGCAGTGGCCACTTCCGGATTAGTTGTGTATCGATACAATTGCCCAGCCCCGCCAGAGCATAGTACGGTTGCCTCTGCCTTCACAAATACTTGCGAACCATCAGCCTTCTGAACCAACGCACCTATACATTCTCCCTGCTCTGTAATCAGGTCAATGACAAAATGCTCATCCCACACTTCAACCCCAGGATGTTCATTCGCCTGTGCAGCCAGCGCACGTACAATCTCATATCCCGTTGCATCCCCATTGGCATGCAAAATACGGCGGTGGCTGTGCGCACCCTCCTGCGTCAACGCCAACTCGCCGTTCTCCAGATCAAACAAAGTACCCAGACGAATCAGTTCCTTAACTCCGTCCGGGCCCTCGTTCACCAATGCTTCTACTGCTTCGGAGCGGCATAATCCCGCTCCTGCAACAAGTGTATCCTGCAAATGGTAGGCAGGTGAATCATCCTCAGCAATAACCGCAGCAATGCCCCCCTGCGCATACCGGGTGTTACTTTCCAGTAACGACTTCTTCGTGATCATCAACACACTGCGTTGTTCGCTCGCCTTGATCGCAGTAAACAAACCAGCAATGCCTGAACCAATAACCAGCACATCCGTCTCCACCATCGGCAGCGCGGACAGATCAAAATCCACTAAATATTGCGGTATCATGTTAGTTCACCTGTCTTGGAGCAAGAGTAGCGCATGCTACTTCACCAGTAACATGCGCTCTAGTGATTCTCTGGCTTTATCTGCAACGGCTGGTGGCACGTAAATTTGCGGCTTCATCGTTTCCAGACATTTAACCAGCTTTTTCAAGTTATTAACCTTCATGTTCGGACATACGAGGAACTTGGTAGCAAAGTGGAATTGTTTATCCGGGCTATCCAGACGCAGCTGGTATCCTGTACCATCCTCGGTGCCTACGATAAATTCTTTAGCGGACGAATTTTTACAATATTCCAGAATGGCGGTTGTGCTACCTACGAAATCACCCATCTCGACAACTTCAGGACGACATTCCGGGTGAACAACGAACTCGGCATTAGGATGCTTCGCTCTCATCTCAACCACGTCTTTAACCGTCAGCATATCGTGGGTATTGCAGTAACCTTCCCAGATAATCATTTTCTTGTCTGTATGTTGTTGAACATAATGTCCCAGATTTTTATCTGGCACCCAGATGATTTCATCGGAATCAACAGATTGAATGACTCTGACAGCATTGGCCGATGTACAACAGATGTCGGTCTCCGCCTTGATCTCAGCTGATGAATTGATATACGTTACAACTTTGGCATTCGGGTGCTGTGCTTTCAATTTACGTAAGCCTTCAACGTTCACCATGTCTGCCATTGGGCAGCCTGCACGCTCGTCAGGGATAATCACCGTTTTGTTAGGAGCAAGAATTTTAGCGCTTTCACCCATAAAATGAACCCCACAGAAAACGATAACATCCGCATCCGTTTGTGCTGCTTTCTGAGCCAACAGGAACGAATCTCCCCGGAAGTCAGCGACCTCCTGCACCTCGTCACGTTGATAATAATGGGCTA
Source organism: Paenibacillus sp. UMB7766-LJ446 (assembly GCF_030226665.1). Lineage (NCBI taxonomy): Bacteria > Bacillati > Bacillota > Bacilli > Caryophanales > Paenibacillaceae > Paenibacillus > Paenibacillus sp. UMB7766-LJ446. The sequence goes on along the minus strand of NZ_JASOYM010000020.1, from coordinate 49,419 downwards.
GAATAATGGCATTCCGTTCCTTCTTCAACTCCATCAGCCGCTCGCGCAGCTCCCGGTTCATCTCAGCCTTGCGCTCTAAAGCCAGAGCTTCCACCTGTGATCCTCTCCTTATCGGGACAGCCTCATACGCTGTTTCATATGGCAAATCCAAGTCGTTATTTTCGCTTGAGAAACGAATCACAAGCGGTTTAACACCTAATGTACACAACGTTCACGACTCTGTCAATAAATGAAAACGACCCAGAACAAGGGCATAACCGCCCATTTCCTACGTAGTACGCCCTAAAGCTCCCGGTTATCATTATCTCTACAATTTGAATCAATCCATAAAAAAAGAGAGCCCGCGGGCTCTCTTTTTCATCTGTCACTATAGACAGATGGTTGTTATACATTAAGATGTTGGCTTCGTCCCACCATCATCCGGGTCATTACTGCTTCCTTTGTCCAGATTCGGAGCTTCGTTAGGAATATCTCCGGCTGGTGGTTCAGGCGTTTCATCTTTGCCTTGGATACGGACGCGTACATCACCGATGTTGTCGATGATCGCTTCTCCGCCTTCGCTAGGCGTGCCTTCTCCATCGTTGCTGTTCTCATCTTTTGGAGTCAGGGCACCTGTCTCGATCAATTGCTTGATCTGATCCATTTCCAATGTCTCCACTTCCAGCAACGTCTGAGCAATCAGATGCACTTCTTTCGAATGCTTAACGAGCAAGTCTTTACACTTCTCATAGCATTCGTTAATGAAGCGTTGCATTTCCTGATCGATCTCGTAAGCAATGGAATCCGAGTAATTCTGTTCGTGACCGATGTCACGACCCAAGAATACCTGTCCCTGCGAACTACCGAACTGCATAGGTCCCAGCTTCTCACTCATACCGTACTCCATAACCATGCTACGGACGATACCCGTCGCTTGTTGGAAGTCACTGTAAGCACCTGTACCGATTTCACCGATAAACAGTTCTTCGGAAACACGACCGCCAAGGAGTCCAGTAATTTTGTCCAGCAATTCTTGCTTGGTAACAAGCATACGATCTTCTTTTGGCAACATGATTACATATCCACCCGCACGTCCGCGCGGAATAATGGTAACTTTATGTACCATATCGGCATGTTCAAGGAAGTAACCTACAATGGTATGGCCTGCTTCATGATAAGCAACAATACGTTTCTCGCGGTCACTGATAACACGGCTTTTCTTCTCCGTACCAACGATGACACGGTCGATCGCCTCGTCAACTTCTTTCATGGAAATATCTCTCCGATTACGACGTGCCGCAATCAATGCCGCTTCATTCAGGAGATTTTCCAAATCTGCACCGGAGAATCCTGTAGTACGCTTCGCAATGATGTCCAGCTTCACATCTTTGGTAAGTGGTTTGTTGCGTGAGTGTACTTTCAGAACAGCTTCACGACCTCTCACGTCAGGGCGATCCACCGTAATTTGACGGTCAAAACGTCCTGGACGCAGCAAGGCAGGGTCCAGAATGTCTGCACGGTTCGTAGCTGCAACGATGATAATACCTTCATTGGCTCCGAAACCATCCATTTCAACGAGCAACTGGTTGAGTGTTTGTTCACGTTCGTCGTGACCACCACCAAGACCAGCACCACGCTGACGTCCTACAGCATCAATCTCATCGATAAAGATGATACATGGGGCGTTTTTCTTCGCATTTTCAAACAAGTCACGCACACGAGATGCACCGACACCGACAAACATTTCAACGAAGTCAGAACCGGAAATGCTGAAGAATGGTACACCTGCTTCACCGGCAACAGCACGAGCGAGCAAGGTTTTACCTGTACCCGGAGGGCCTACAAGCAATACGCCTTTAGGAATTCGTGCACCTACTGCTGCGAATTTACGAGGATCCTTGAGGAAGTCCACGACTTCAACAAGCTCCTGCTTCTCTTCGTCAGCACCCGCAACATCTTCAAACGTAATCCGTTTCTTCTCTTCGTTATAAAGACGGGCACGGCTTTTACCAAAGTTCATTACTTTACCGCCGCCGCCTTGAGCCTGATTAAACAGGAAGAAGAACAGCAGGAACATAATGATCAAAGGAATAAAGGAAGTCAGCAACGTCAACCAGATGCTGTCACCTTTCATAGGCTCCTGATGATATTGGAATTTGTTTGTTTCGCTTGCAACTACAAGCTCACTAATTGCCTCATCCGTAGGAGGAATATACGTTGAGAAATTTTCTGATTTGGCTCCGTCAGGCTTCTCCCTGTATTGACCGGTCACGAGGTACGTCTGACCGTTGAATTGAACCGTCAATTCAGAGACGTTATTGGCCTTGATCGCCGTGCGCAACTGATCATATCTAGGATTATCGGTGGCTTCGCCGCCATTGCTGACGAACTGGACTATCCCCACCACAACTAAAAAAAGAATCAAATAAAAACCAGAATTCCGGATGAACCGATTCATCCCCTACCTCCTCTCGAGACACTTTAATTATTTTAACATAGCCCGACATAGCTTCTCAACAGAAGCCACCAACAGATATGGGCTTGGAACTAGCTTTAGCATTAGTTACTGTAAACTTCCGGTTTCAGAATCCCGATATAAGGGAGGTTCCGGTACTTCTCGGCATAATCGAGGCCGTAGCCAACGATGAATGCATCCGGAATGTCAAAGCCGGTGTAATGGGCTTCAAGTTCGACTTTGCGACCTGAAGGCTTGTCAAATAGCGTAACCACACGGACGGATTCAGCACCGCGGTTCTGCAAGAGTTCGATCAGATAACTGAGCGTGAGTCCACTATCAATAATGTCCTCTACAATTAGAACCTCGCGTCCCTCAACGGATTCATCCAGATCCTTAATGATTTTAACCACGCCAGATGATTTGGTGGAAGCGCCATAGCTCGATACTGCCATGAAATCCATCTCAACAGGTACCGTAATGTTCTTAACCAAATCAGCCATAAATATAAACGCACCCTTGAGCACACAAATGACCAAAGGATTGCGATTTGCATATTCGGCACTTATTGTTGCGCCTAATTCCTTGATTTTACTCTGAATTTCTTCTTCACTGATCAATACTTCCTGAATGTCGTTCTGCAACTGTGCGAACCTCCTAAGTTATACATATGAAAGCCTTACCTGAACCATAACCACTACCCCTGAATCGCTGAATCGCCTACAGTCATGTACAGGATTGCGGAAGTATCCTCCCTGACAGGAGCTACACTAGACCGGCGAACACCCGGTAACCAGATGATATTGCCTGCTCCATCACATACCACGGGAACCCGTGAACGGACAGAAGGGGGAATTTTCTCATCGATGAAAATATTTTTCACCTTTTTGCTTCCGTTTAATCCCATCACTTTCATGGTATCTCCAGGTAACCGTGAACGCACAACCAGCGGCATAAGCAGTTGATCCGCATCAAATGCGGCATGATCCGCCGATTCCGGTACATGATAGTCCTCGGGAATCATCGGAACGAGCCGAACATGCCGGTCGATTTCCGCGAGAGAAAGCTCATAAGTTCCGCTCCATTGAGCAAGACGATATTCGTAAGATTGACCCTGTACGTCAGTCCGTATGCCGAAAGAAATCAGATCATACTCCCGGGTGCAGGCGAGTGTCTGTCCTATATCCAGGCTCCAGGTCGTCGCATCAGGCTGAATAACCTTGCGGCGAATGGTTTCAATACGGGTAAAGTCGACAAAATCACTGTCCAAAGGCAGATAATTCAATATTAGTTTAATCAACCTTCGTTGTAAAGCGACATGTAACTTCAAAAAGGAAGGCACCTCAAAGGTTTGCCTTCCGCCGTTCGCCTGCACTAGACACCTGTATGCGTCATATGCACCTTGTTCCATGAAATCGTCTTCATCACCCACAATTTCGGCAAGTCGATTCAAAGACGGCGTCAACTGTCCATTATATTGCCCCAAAAAAGGAAGCACATCCAAGCGAATGGCATTACGCCGATATTTACGCAGGGAATTGCTTTCATCATTAAAATACAGAAAACCCTGGTTATTACAAGCTTCTACAAGGTCTGTCTTGTTTATACGAAGGCATGGACGAATAAGTTCCACATTTTTTTCTCGCCTTTTAAACTTCATTCCCGCGAGACCGGAAAGACCACTACCACGCAGCAAATGGAGCATTACCGTCTCTGCCTGATCATCGGCATGATGGGCCAGTGCAATGCTCGCCGCATCATATTTGGCTGCCACTTCATGCAAAAACGCATATCGCTTGTTGCGCGCAGCCTCTTGAGGACCTTGACCGGTAAGCTTCATATAAGAAGGTACATCGGCCTTCACCCATTCAAAGGCAATGCCAAGCCGGTGTGCAAGTTCCTTCATCATCTCGGCTTCATGATCGGATTCACTCCGAAACCCATGATGTACATGGGCGCAAATCAATTCCAGCGGGACATGCCTGATACTGATCTCATGCATGATATGCAAAAAAGCTACCGAGTCCGGCCCGCCCGATACTGCGACGACAATCCGATCCCCGGGAACCCATAACTGATGCTCTTCCGCTGCATCCAGCACGTTATTCACCAGCTTGTTCCAGCGTAAAGCCTCCATACCTGTTCCTCATTCCTTACGTTATGTATATGCACGCTCACAGGTCAGAATCGCAGTGCATAGATGAGTACCCCAATAAGTAATATAACGGATACAGCAAATGCATTTTTGAGCCAACGCGGTGTAGTACTTTTGGAACGGCGACGAAGAGGAGAAGGGCGTGCCATCATCTCTTTCCAGACTTTAGCCGCTTGTCCCGCATCCTGAAACTGACCTCGTAATGCCTGAATGGTCCAGTTGCGAAATGGACGCAGGCGTTCGCTGCGCTCCACGAGGGCTGTGAGCTGGTTCACACTTCGAAGTTGTGGTAGTCCTTCTGCAGCCAGCGCTTTGAGTGCATCGGCTTCAAGTACATGAATGAGTAATAACGCAAAAGCAAACACATCATAGGTTCCATCTGCTGTCCGGCTACCGGCATTCCAGAATCCGCGATCATACCATTCCGTGAACTGCTTGACGCTCCGGCCAATGGATGTCACTCCACCGTAGTCGATAAGCTCTACCTGCCCATAATCGGATACCAGTACATTTTGGGGTTTAAGATCGCCAAATACCCATCCAGCCTGATGCAATTGAGCCAGCTTCTGCAAGAGTCTGAGCCCAACCAGAAGTGTCCAGTCCGTTCCCTGTCGCCGAATAAAGTGGTGCAGAGACTCCCCCCGAACGTAACGCATCACATAAAAGGGAATGTCACGACCACGAATGGCGTAGTCATCCACATCTTTCAGATAGGAAGGAATACCGCTCTGCCGAAGGGCCTCATGATTACGCTGTAATTGAAAAGATTTGAGCACATTAATTTCCGATTGCAGATCTACAGGGTCAAATCCCATTTTAAGCGCATAATGTTTGCCATTCTCACCCCGCTGGACAAGAAAAACGATGCCGTTGGCTCCTTTGCCCAGCAGCTTCCGAATCGTATAACGGCTGCGATTCCATTTCCCTATTATGACTGTTCCTGGCGGGAAAGAGGCGTCAGACAACGTTGTCACCGAGCATCCCTTCTCTTTCAATGCGATAGTTCCCTTCTATTTCCTGCTGTCCCTCCAGTGTACCATAACGGTAAAAATCAATCACCCTTTGAATCGCAGGACCTGTCGGCGTCGCTCCCTTCATTTGCAAACGTCCAAATAGCGAACGAACACGGCTCAGATCAACTGTCCAGTCGATATCCATGACAGCTTCTTCTCCGCTATGTCGTCCAGGAAAATGAAAGACGGAAAGATGGCTCTGACCCATACGTGCCTGCAAGCTAAGCATTAAATCCCGAATCCCTTCCTCCACAGCAGCCAGCTTCGGCTTCATACTGGCACTCACGTCAATGAGAAGCACGACCTGAAGTGGCGTTGTCTCGGCCATATCATCCATCACTTCAACAACCTGCGCCCGTTTTGCCGGTTCAAGGTCTGTTACTGTTTTCGGCTCGTGTTCTCCCAAAATTTGTGTTAACTCTCTATTAACCGCCTGTTGAATGGTCTGAACCACCGTTTTTCTTGTCATCATCTGCATCGTATGAGCAAGCTGTCTTGTGCCTACGATCTGACTGATTCCACCTCCGGCTTTGGCAATATCCTCGATCTCCCGACTGCCCAACTCACCAATGGTTCCATAATCAATAACACCGACCACGTTGACCGTAATTCCCTCTTCCCGCGCTTCCGCAGCAGCCAGCACGGGGCTTGTGCCTACATTGGAACAACCGTCGGTGATCAACAAGATTTGTTTCATCCGATATCCCTCCGTTTTGGGTTACTCTCCAACTCTATGACTAGCATTGCCAGAATGAAGAGACTTCAAACAGAGGAATATGCAATTAACTGACGGTGCGCGGACGTTCCATCCGGCTTATTCCAGGTACTCTCAATGTGGCCCACTCCGGGCGATAATGTTCTATTTTGCCTACAATTACAGTCATATCATCATAGATCTCATGCTGCTGATAACGAATAACACTTTCAAGCAGGCAGTCTGCTACCTCCTGAGGATCATCGCTATCAATTTCCTGAATGAGCCGCTTCATCCATAACTCTTTATTGACGGCATATCCCGGCGCATCATAGATGCCATCTGTCATCATAATTAAAACATCCCCTGGCTGAAGCTGTACGGTTACCAGATCCACCTCAATATCTTTGATAATTCCAATCGGCAGATTGCTTGCCGAAACCTGGATAACCTCCTGCCCTCGTTTAATAAAACTTGGAGTCGATCCGATTTTCATAAACGTGGTCTCTGCCGTATATTCATCGATCAGAGCCATATCCACCGTTGCATACATTTCTTCAGGAGAACGCAGCAGCAGAACGGAATTCACCGATTTGATCGCCAGCTTCTCATCCATGCCCGATTGTAACAACTGCTCCAGTATATTTAGCGCAGCACTGCTCTCCATACGTGCCCGTTCCCCATTGCCCATGCCATCGCTAAGCGCAACCGCAAATGTACCATTGCCGAGTTCAACCGTGCTGAAGCTGTCCCCGGACATCACATCTCCCCCTTTGGCAGCAGCAGCAACACCCGTTGTTATTTCAAACGTTTTGGCAGATCCAAAGGTGACTGTCGCCAGCCCCTGGCGAGGATCGAGCATCGTCTCATTCAAGACGGCAATATGCTCGTCCAGTACATCCGAGATCAGCGGAGCGATCATTTTCCGGCATTCGTCAAATCCGCGTGTATACGCATGAACAATCTCAATCTCCACATTCCCCGCTTCCAGATTAATGATTTCAATAGAATGTATGGACAGACCCAACGATTCAAGCGCATCCCGAATCTGTTCCTCCTGCTGCACCATCTCATCACTTTCCCGTTGAATTTCTTTCGCCAGGTCCTCCATCACCTGGGATACTCCTGATAATTGCTCTGCAACCAGCTGTCGACTATCTATAATCTGACGTTTCCATTGCATGTTATGTTGATGCAGACCATACTGGGCGCGCATCACTTCAAGTACCTCCTCCGGTTTCGCACATACCCTGTTCCATTCCACCGGAATCTGCTTGCCTGACATCTCCGGGTTGGCTTCAATGGAACTCATCACATCCGTCATATATTTATAGGTTTGAATAAACTTCGCATCCCAGCATTGGGCCTTCTTAAAGCAACCCGAACAAGTCCCTTCGGCTACGGCATTCATGAAATGCTCCATCCCGCCTTCGTTCTGTACCGGCTCCCCCGCGCCGGACATCTGATCGAAGCTGCGTGACAGCTGGCGGAATACCTGCGAGAAGCGGGTAACCCGTTCTGCGGTGACATCCCGTATTCTCTTCGCATATTCATGCTGCGATTTTGTGTGATCCTGTGTACCAGGAACATATTTGGATATGGCCGTCAGCATGCTTTTTGGCGTCAGCATAAACAGAACGATGGCTGCACACGTTTCCCATAAGGAGTTCATGACATCTCCCGGACCACCCAGATAGATGGATAGAATGGAGGAACCCAGCAGCATACCTAACGCGACCGCAGCACGTTTCCCCTCCCGAAGCATACCCGCAAGCATGCCTGCAAAAGCAAGCAGACTCATCTGATATACCGCCGACATGTCGGCCAAACTCAGAATGAGGCCAGTAATGACCCCAACCGAGGCTCCCAGGGGGGCTCCGCCCACCAGGGCAAAGATCAGAATGAGATACCGGGAGAGCATATGCTCGACGGACAGGGACTGAATCGTCCAGCCCACGGCTCCCGTCATCACGGAGGCCAGCAAGATGATTAAACAGAGGATCTCCTCGTTCTTTAGGTTGAATTTTTTTTTGCGATACGTGAAGATCGGTATGGCTTGTATGAAAACCAGGGTGAGCACGAAGCTGAGTATGGAATCCATGGTCAGCATTAGCATTGCATACCAGCTGAAAGACGGCCCTATCACGACGGCGAATAACTTGACCATAAAAGTAGTCGTAAACACCATCGTTGGCGCATAAGATAATTCAGCGCGGTCATAAGACTCCAGTCCTCTGAACAACAGATAGAAGATGGCGATCTCCGAAGCAACAATCAGTGGTACCGGAAACGGGGCAAAGAGACTGCCTGCCAGCAATGCGGCACCTACCGGAATAATGTAATCCCTGCGCATGAAGGCTATTACCGCAAAGTAAGCAATCGCAAAGGGCGATAATTCATTCAGAATCATGGCCTTGCCCAGCAAAAATCCCATAAAGGTGAGAAGCAGCACCCATTTACGTGCAGCAACGATCTGGACGGCCTTGCGGGAGCTAATCCACTGCTTAAGACGTACTGACAGCTCCTCCCGAGCTTCCGTACCTCCTTTACCAGCTTTCATTCCCGGAAATTGAATGACATTCCACTTTTCCATCATCCTCAAGGCACCCCATTCGATTAATTTAATTTTCGTGTTTCGTTCTCGATGGTTCTGATTATAGATAGAATAGAAGACGTAGTTTGTCAGAATTGGTGGGCAGGCTTCAAAAACTTTACGACAAAAGAAACAGATGCGGCGCGGTGGTGCGGAACCCCCGGCCTTATTGTGGTTTCATCCATTTGGCAGATCCCCCGCCGACAAGGCGCTTGTCTGATTTTGAACCAGAAGCCCTTCGGCTTCGCCACGATATGAGCAGGATACCTGTGGAATGCCACGGAAACCTGTCGGTAAAAAATGGTAGACGACAAATGTTCTTATGTACTTTTTTTCCTGTGCAGAAAAGCTGGGGATATGGAACTTCACTTTACAAAAACGGCTATGAATCCAGTCTATTGTCTATAACTGACCCGTTAAACTCCAAAATTGAAAACAAACGCAAAAAAACCGCCAGCCCCAAGGCTAACGGTTTTTCTTATATTTTAAATCAGGTTGAACCAGATTAAACGCGCTTGGCTCCACGGCCACCACGTTTGCCTTCTGTGTTCTTCTTCAACGAAGAAATCCGTTCTTCGCTATCTTTCAGGAAGCGTGACATTTTATCCTCAAATGAAGGTTTGCCTGCTGCGGGCTTGAAAGAACGGCCTCCGCGGTCACGGTTAAATCCACCACCACCGCCGCCACGACCTTGGCCACCACTTGGGCCTCCGCCGCTGAATCGTTCGCGATCTCCTCCACTGCGTTCCGGTCTAGGAGCTCTTGGGGGTCTGGACTGTGTTTGTTGCTCAACCGGTTTGTCAACAGCTTGCTTAATGGAAAGCCCAATCTTGCCATCCTTGTCAACGTTGATGACCTTAACGGTAACGAGGTCATTAAGCTTCAGGTGGTCGTTGACATCTTTGACATAATTGTCGGCGATTTCCGAGATGTGAACGAGACCCGTGACACCTCCTGACAGATCCACAAATGCTCCAAAATGCGTGATGCCTGTCACCTTGCCCTCTAACTTGGTGCCCACTTCAATTGCCATAGAATAAAATGATCCTCCCTTAAAAATATACAACCCGATTTTTTGAATGCCAAAATCAATGCTGTGCTAATTTAATTATACCTTATGCCGCAAACCAAGGTCAACTGAGCACTACCCCTGAAGGAAGCCTATTTTTTCCGGTATAACGGCTTCAGACATATAGATAACAATCCTTGCTCGATAATGAGCCAAATTACATCAGTTCCCTGACTCTTCAACCTGAATTGGTGTTTCCTCAGGCAGATAGTATCCTTTTTTTCGAGCCAGCTGTCCTATGTATTCGGGATCCTTCAACCGGCTGACTTCATACTTCAACTGATCCAGCTTCTTCTCTGTTTCTTCCTTTGAAGCTTGCTGTGCCGCCAGGTGAGAACTCTTGTCCGAAATTTGTGCAGTCTGCACAAGGAACGTATACCCTGCCCAAATGATAAACACGACCATAAAAGTCATCCAGAGCATGAGACGCCTTTTTGCACCAGCAGATTTTCCTTGGCCTGCTTGTACTTTTGATTTGCTCATAGGTGTTTTACCCATTATCGGACCTCCTTAAAACCAGCGTTTCCACATCGCTGCGATACTTGAACCCGCACGGATCATCCAACGCGGCGTAACCCAATGTTTTAGGATTGGCCTAAACATCCAGCGGAACAACTTGCCGAAAGGTACCAAACATTGCAGCACCAGCTTACCCAGGAATAACAGTATGGCGAGTACAAAACCAATTAATACGCGCACTAGCTTGTAAAGTCCTTTAGCGGGCATAACGATCAGGATGTTAAGGATATGTCCACACCAATGAATCAGCGTTCTTGCGAGTTTAATTAACATTACCACAAAACGCTGAGTTGTAACACTTAAAAGCCAAAAATAGAAGCAAACCCCTATAATCAGCCCCAAAAAGACATAAAACCGCAGCTGTCCGTGGTTCCCGGCATACAGCATCCGGAAGACGAACAGCGCGGAGGCGACCCAATACAACAGATCTAACGTGTGGACGCTCCATCTCGGGAACCGCAGCTGACCGGACAGTACCCGGTAACTGTCGTAGGCCATCCCCATCACGGCTCCCGACATCAGCATCCACATCAATGTGATCCATTGAGTATCCGGACTCATCGGAACATCTTGCCGAACAGGCCTTTACTGTTCTTCGACTGGGAACCGGGGTCCAGGTATTGAAGAGAGCTGACAGTGCCCTCGATGGATAATAAACCGTCCTCCAGGCTTAAGTTTTTGATATGTAAATTGTGCCCCCGGATGGTCAGATGCCCAAGTTCAGTTTGCAGCAAAAATTCCTCACTGTCGAAGCTCTCCACATTGGAGACACCCGTCAGATCCAGCAGTTTCCGATTCTGCATGCTCAGATGATGCTGTTTCGTCTTACTTTGCTCAACCATGGCATGTACCCCTCCTTCTTACCCCTAGCTTATGGATCAAAAGTACAGAATAGAACCAAGGTTGGATGAAACCGAATATCTGGATAAAAGATCAACACAAAAACGCCCTTCCCTGTACGGGAAAGGCGCTTCTCTTCATTTTGCAATGAATGGGTACAAACGTATATCAGGCATCCCTGTTACCAGTTCAGCCCGTTATCCTTGGCGATCGGCTCTTCCTTAACCAAGGTGTAGAGGCTGCTCGCCTCATCCTTCTTGGTACTCTCGGCAAGACGTTCCACCTTCACAGTGACCAGCTTTTGACCGAACTGAACCGTCAGCTCATCGCCCACTTTGACAGCGGCGCTGGGCTTCGCTTCACGTCCGTTCACCAGCACACGTCCCTGTTCAGAGACGTCCTTGGCCACAGTGCGGCGTTTGATCAGCCGGGAGACCTTCAGGAATTTATCAAGACGCATTATTTTACGGCTTCTTTAAGTTTGTTGCCTGCTTTGAACGCAGGAACGGTGGACTCAGGAATCACGATTTCATTCCCTGTTTGCGGGTTACGTCCGGTACGACCGGAACGTTTGCGGGTCTCAAAAGTGCCAAAGCCGATCAGTTGTACTTTGTCTCCGCTGGCAAGTGCATCTGTAATTTCTCCCAAAAAGCCGTTCAATACGGACTCAACGTCTTTTTTAGTCAAACCGCTTTTGGTGGAAATGTTGTTAATCAGATCTGTTTTGTTCATTTTTAAAAGCCTCCCAAATTGAAAAAAAAGTATCTGCGAATCCATGACAACAGATCTGCTGCTGCTGGCTCCGCGCAAGGTTACTACACATGTATTCTGGCTTGGCATCTGAAATCCTGCCTCGGTCTTCGACTTTTTTCACTTTTTGTCGGTCCTGCCCAAGAACAGTCTAAGTCCAGTACCCGAAACACCTCTTCGTTAATCACACGCTTTCTCGTGTAACTGCCCGAGATGCTTCGACAACACGATACGCATGATGCAACTAATGATATCGGATCATCGTCCAAAATGCCAGAGCCCTTTACAATCCAGCCTTCTTCGCTGCCTGCCAGTATTGCTCCATTTCATCAACATTACTGTCTGACGGAGTTCTTCCCTGTTCACGCAGACGCTCCTCGATATACTGGAAACGCTGAATGAATTTTCGATTCGTGGCGGCAAGTGCCTCCTCCGGATCTGTATCAATAAATCTCGCTACATTGGCAGCCGCAAACAATAAATCGCCCAGTTCAAGCTTCCGCTCTTCCGCAGACTGATTATGCTGTACCGCTTCTTTCAGCTCGGCCAGTTCTTCCTCAATCTTGGCAAAGACACCATCCACGTCATCCCAATCGAAGCCGACTTTGGCCGCTTTTTTCTGTAATTTGTACCCTTTCATCAAGGCAGGCAAGTCACGCGGAATACCGTCCAACACGGAAATCTGCTGCAGATCCTGTCCCTTGCGCTTTTTTTCCTCTGCCTTCATCTGTTCCCAGTTTTGCAATGCTTCATTCGCATTCTCTGCCTGTTGTTCGCCGAATACGTGTGGATGACGGAAGATTAGCTTGTCGTTCAATCCTTCAATAACGTCATACACGTTAAACGTGCCAACCTCCTCTTCCATCTGGGAGTGCAGCAAAATCTGCAACAGGAGATCACCAAGCTCTTCCTTCATGTGATCAGGGTCATCTTCATCAATCGTTTCAATGACTTCATAGGTTTCCTCGATCAGGTTTTTGCGAATTGACTGATGGGTCTGCTCCTGATCCCAAGGACAGCCACCTGGACTGCGAAGAATATTCACGATTTCATGCAGTCGTGCGAAGGAGCGTCGACGAAGCGCGTCATCCGTATTTTTTGGTACATATATTAATGATAAATTACCGTACCCTTCAATCCGGTCCAGATCATGCAGCGGTACCTTGTGAATGATCTCCTGTCCCTGTACACCCAAGGCATGTCCAACAAATACCGGATAATCGTCAGGGTAAACGTCCATCAGGCACAGTTTTACGTCGGAAGCGGTAAACACATCATAGACTTGTCCGATCAAGGTATGGAGTTGTGGCTGCACCAGTTCCGTATTCAGACTGCTGGCATCGAGAAGCTGAAAACCTTCAATAGGATCAAATCCAAGACGAATAAACGCTTCATCCAGGAAACTCTCACCGCCCATGACACGAAGCGAAATGCCCATTTGCGGGCAGCGCTCCTTCAACAGGCGTACGCTCGCTTCAGCGACCATGGGATGGCCTGGCACGGCATAAACAATCTCGGTACCCGGCTCGCCTTTACGTGCGGCCTCAATCAGTCGGTCTGCAATTTCGTCGTACACTTCCGGAAAAGAATCCTTCGCCTCATAGATGGCATCAAAGGATGTCATCTCCATTCCTTCCTGCTTCAGATCATTCAATACGGGATGATCCAGTGTGCGCACATACAGCGTCGCTGCATGTTTCATTTTTTTGATGATTCCTACCGTCAGCTGATCTGCATCTCCAGATCCAAGACCGACTACTGTCAAAGCTGCACTCATGTTTATAAGCCTCCATCCGAACTTTCCTGTTCCGACTCTCCATCCTTCGTCAAACCAATGGTAGATGGGCCATACATAAAGCGGAACAGGGCTCTATAATTACACGTATTATACCAGAATTAGACGTTATCCTATAATTGCATTTGCATATGATACGGTCTGACTCATTCAATCTCTGCTGCTCCGCTTTATAATGTGAGAGGCGGGATGAATGGACGGCGTAGCGCTAAGTGGAACAGCGCAACGCAGAGTTTAGCGCAGCACACGCAGTCTGCGCAGCAGCTTGGCCAGCAGCGGCCCCAGCTTGGGCACAGCCGCCAGCTCTGTGGCGGTCAGCAGCCCCGTCCGGGCCGCTAGCAGCAAGAACACGGCTGAGCCTGCGGCTATGCCAAGCAGGCTCACGCCCATCGCGGCCAGCCGGCGATCGGCCGCGATACCGATGCCGCCGAGCAGCGCTTCGGCGGCCCAGGCCGTGCCCGCCGCCGCCAGGCTCATGGCGGCGATTACCAGCGCCGGCTTCGCCAGGACGGCGCCAGGGGTCGGGCGCAGGGCGACAAGCCGCGCCAGCAGCGCCACATTCAGGCCAGCCGCCAGCATGTAGGCGACTGCGCCTGCCAGGGCCGCGCCGCTGATGCCCAGCGCCGGCACAAACATGACGTTCAGCAGCGCCTTGACGCCTGCGGCGGCCAGCATGCTGAACGCGGGTGCGCGCACGGCGCCGAGGCCTTGCAGCAGCGCCGCCGCGATAATGCTGACGGTGCTGCCCGCTGCAGTCAGCGCCATATACCGCAGAGCTTCGGTGCCTGCGGCATCCCCGTACAGCATGCGGTTAATCGGTTCCGCCAGCACCGCCAAACCGGCGGATGCCGCCAGACCGATCAACCAGAACCAGCGCAGCGCGAGGCCTGCTTGCTGCCTCACGGCTCCCGGCCCGCCCTTCAGTCGGGCTTCGGCCATCGCCGGAATAAAGAGCACAGACAGCGACGTGGCAAGCATCGTCACCAGCTGAACCAGCGGTAAGCCCCGGTTATAAATCCCGAAGGACACCATGGATTGAAGCTCATCCAGCCCCTCTCGTCTTAACAATCGCGGCACCGTAAAGGTATCCACCAGATTCATCAATGGCACAGCCAGTGATCCGAGACAGACCGGAATGGCATACATCAGCAATGTTTTGATCCAATCCCGGTTGGATCGGCGCTGTTCAGGAAGAGGGCTGCTGCCTGTGGTGCTGTATTCTTTTGTTCCCTCCACCTGTACAAGTAACGATCCATCTGTTGCAACTTCATTGCTCCAGTTGTCCCTTTTAACGCCGCGAGAAGATTTCTGCATTCCCTCTCCGCCTGGAACAGCTGTCACATCAAGCGGTTTTCCCGTTACCGATTCAGCACCTTGCATAACAGCGGGCCGTTCTCTGTTTTTCCGTCGATGATGGTACACATACCCAAGCATGGTGACTAGCCCGGCTAGCCCGCCTGCCACTGATCCAAGCATGGCTCCAGCCGCTATAGTCTCCAATGAGGCGTCTCGCCCCATGAGCCACAGCAACAGAACAATCATCACGGTGACCCGAACTGTCTGCTCCACCACCTGGGATACTGCTGTAGGCACCATTTGCTGCAAACCCTGAAAATATCCGCGCAGCCCTGTCATCACGGGTACAAACAACAAAGCCATAGAAGCTGCCCGAATGGACGTAACGACACTTCCGTTGCCAATCCAATTGGCAATAAGCGGTGCGCCTGTATACATCAATAAGGCCAGCACCAGTCCTATCCCACCGAGCAGCATCGAGGATAACCGGATAATTCGTCTGCCCTCCTCCGGTCTGCCCAGAGCATTCTGCTCGGCTACGAATTTGGATACAGCCACTGGCAATCCGGCGGCAGCAACAGTAATGATGAGCATATAGAACGGGTATACCGTATTGTAGATGCCAAAAACACCGTCTCCCCCAAGATTCTGTAGCGGTATCTTCTGAAAAGCACCAATGATTTTGGATATAATGGCGGCAAGCCCAAGCACAAATGCACCCTGAAGCAATCTTGAGCCTGTAGACGACTGATTCATAAGTCCCTCCTGCGTATGTCCATGCATTCTTTCCTTCAACGTATACCTAGCTATTATACCTGTCCAAAGGCGCACAGACTAACCCTTCAAGGCATCTTGCCCTTCAGGATATCGCTCAGAAAGTCTACAGCTTTCCTAAAATGCAAAAAACTCCTGTATACCCTCAGGGCACCAGGAGTTGATCTGCTGTTTATTGCTCCATCTGTTTGCCAAGGAAGCCGGCAGCCGTCTCGGACATTTTAATTTCCATCTGAGACATCTTCACCGATTCATCCTTGTTGAAAAGGATAACCGTTCCGATGGGGTCACCACCCGAAATGATCGGGGCAATAACAAACGATGATAACGTCTCGTCATGATCTTTGCTAAGCTCATAAGAACCATTGTTGGTTTCCAAAATTGTCTTTCTATTTTCCATGCAACTCTCCAGCAGTGGCCCTACCTGCTTGTCCAGATACTCTTTCTTGGAGCCACCTGCTACCGTAATAATCGTATCACGGTCAGAGATCATCGTTACATGGCCTGTGCTTTCATACAGCGATTCTGCATATTCTTTGGCAAAATCACCAAGTTCGCCAATTGGCGAGTATTTTTTAAGAATAACCTCTCCATCGCGGTCCACAAAAATCTCAAGTGGATCGCCTTCACGGATACGTAACGTACGGCGGATTTCTTTCGGAATGACCACTCGACCAAGGTCATCAATACGGCGGACAATACCAGTAGCTTTCATTTCACATGTTGCCCCACTTTCTCGAGAAGATTTTTCAACTACTGTTCCTTAATGGGTAGAGGAAAGTCCCAGAACGTTTAGTGTGATATCTTGACAATAGTATTTATCTGTTCCCATTTCCTTATACATACTTTGGAGAATATAGTTGTGTAAACTTCCACAGAAGGCGACCATGTACCCACTTCGCTCCATAGATACAAGGAAAAGCAAGAGGCAGGCCTTAAGTCCCCCTCTTGCTTTTCTGTATAGTTGTCCATATTTGAAGCGTTCAGTGTATCATCCAGACAAACGTATTTGCTGAATGTATGCACTCGCTATCTTATTTACCGCTTGTATCTGTACTTTCATCTGTTTTTGTTTCCTTGTCGGTTCCAGTTGTTCCTTGATCCGTTTTGGTATCTGTACCCGCATCGGTTTTTTCACCCTCAGTACCCTTTTCCGTTCCAGTACCGGTTGTGCCTTCAGTCGTGCCTTCTTCAGCCTTGTCTGTTTTCGGCAGTTTTACTTCTTTTACGATTTTGTCCAGTTCACTGGTCATGAAAGTATCGATCTCAGCAGCAGCCAATTGACTTTTCAGCGTTTCTTTTTGTTCAGCAGTCAATTTCGCGTAGTCCGCTTCTGTACGTTTCTCTACCTTCATAACGTGATAACCATATTCAGTCTCTACAGGATCACTGATTTTGTTCAATGGCAGCGTTTTGGCCGCTTCCTTGAACGCCTCTACCCAGCTGGCTACAGGTGTATCTTCATACAAGCCGCCGTTTTCTGCAGAACCTGTATCTTCGGAGTATTTCTTCGCAATTTCAGCAAAGTCTGCTCCGCCGTCCAATTTTGCTTTCACTTCTTTGGCAAGTTTCAATGCATCTTCTTTTTTACGCTCTTTTTGCGTTTTTGGATCAGTAAAGTTGATCAGTACGTGACGAACGGAAGCCGTCGTGAACTGATCTTTATTTTTCTCGAATTCAGCTTTAATCGCATCTTCAGTAACGCCTGTTTCTTTGTCCTTAATTACCGTCATGATGCGAGTCATGTAATCCTTGATGTTCTGGTCTGTCAGATTCTGAGCTTTCAGCATCTCAGTCCATTGGTCCGCTTGAACCGAAGCTTTCATTTTGTCGAATTGCTCTGTCGCTGTTTTGGCACCCTCGGTTTTGGCTGCATCACTTGCTTTTCCACTCAAATATTCATAAGCAACTTCCTGTTTCACCAGGTATTCCTTGAAATCATCCATATCCATCATTTGTGCATATTCCGGATAGAGGAATTTCATGACCCGTTGCTCCATGTCAAATTCATTGGCTGTAATTGTACCGCCTTCATACGTAGCGACTACAGCACTTGTATCCTTTGGTTCCGTTGTTGCTTCTTCCTTCTTGCCACAAGCGGCAAGCAGTGATAAGGACAGTACTGCTACCATACTCACAGACAGTACCTTCCCTACTTTTTTATACTTTGCTAACATCCTTTAGTTCCCCCTTTGATTTAAAAGCACTTTTCATGGACTCCAGAAATTTCTCTACCAGCTCCATCAGTTGCTTGTCCCCAAGCCCTTTGCCTTTGACATGAATAAGCATATGGGGTCCTTGTTCAAATTGTACACGTCTTTCGAACTGATTTCCAATGTGTGCGATTTTGGAGAGCTCAAAGGCATGTTCACGGCCTTCGTAGAACTTCACTGTAAGATCGTCACCGCGTTGGGAAATTGACTCAATACCGTAGATCTTGCCATAGACTTTCATTCTGGCTACCGCCAGCAGGTTAATCACGGCTTCCGGAAGATCGCCGAATCGGTCAACCAATTCGTCTTCCAGTTCCATCGCATCATCGAAGGAGGCAATAACCGCCACTTTTTTGTAAATCTCAATCTTCTGAATACTGTCATAAATATAATCAGACGGCAAGTACGCATCGATACTGAGATCCAGCGTGGTATTCCACTGATCGGATGGCACCGGCTCTTCGCCGAGCATCGTAACTTTACGTTTGTTGATTTCCTCTGCCAGCATCTGAGAATACAGATCGAATCCGACAGATGCAATGAAGCCGTGCTGTTCAGCTCCGAGCAGATTGCCCGCGCCGCGGATCGACAAATCGCGCATCGCGATCTTGAATCCGGAACCCAGCTCGGTGAATTCCTTGATCGATTGCAGACGTTTCTCAGCGACTTCGGTCAGCACTTTGTCCCGTTGGTACGTGAAATAGGCATACGCAATCCGGTTGGAACGACCCACTCGTCCACGCAGCTGATACAGCTGGGAGAGCCCCATTTTGTCCGCGTCATGCACGATCAGGGTATTTACGTTTGGAATATCCACCCCGGTCTCGATGATGCTTGTGCTGACGAGCACATCATATTCGCCATCCAGGAAGTCCAGAATGGTCTTCTCCAGCTCCGTTTCCGACATCTGCCCATGTCCCACACCAACCCTGGCTTCAGGAACCAACTCGGATATCTCCGCGGCCATCTCCTGAATTCCCTGTACACGGTTATACAGGTAGTAAACCTGACCGCCACGAGCCAGTTCACGTTCAATGGCTTCGCGAACAAGCGCCTGACTGTGTTCAACAACATAAGTCTGGACCGGAAAACGATTTTCTGGTGGTGTCTCGATAACCGATAGATCCCGAACACCCAACATGGACATGTGAAGGGTACGCGGAATCGGCGTCGCTGTCAGTGTCAGCACGTCCACGTTTGTTTTCAGCTTTTTCAGTTTTTCCTTATGCGTTACACCGAAGCGCTGTTCTTCATCTACTATTAAGAGTCCAAGATCCTTGAAGACCAGATCCTGTGATAATAACCGATGGGTACCGATGACGATATCGACGGTGCCTGCCTTAATGCCTTTGGCCGTCTCATTCTGTTCTTTACGTGAACGGAATCGGCTAAGTACATGGATGTTGAATGGATAACCGGAGAACCGCTCACGGAACGTTTCATAATGCTGCTGTGCCAAAATCGTTGTAGGGACTAACACAGCAACCTGTTTCCCTTCAATGGCAGCCTTAAATGCAGCACGAATAGCGACCTCGGTCTTACCGTAACCGACATCTCCACACAATAAACGGTCCATCGGACGATTTTGTTCCATATCCTTCTTGATTTCTTCAATTGCACGCACCTGATCACGTGTCTCATCATAAGGGAACATGTCCTCGAACTCCTGCTGTTCCGCAGAGTCTTTGTCGAAGCCAAAACCTTTGGACGTCTGGCGTTCCGCATAAAGCTTGATTAGATCATCAGCAATATCCTGAACAGATGTGCGGACTTTATTTTTAACCCGTGTCCACTCATTACCGCCCAGCTTATATATTTTCGGCTCTTTCTCTTCTGAACCGACATATTTCTGAATCAGATCAATCTGCTCAATCGGTACAGACAGTTTGTCTCCACCCGCATAGAGAATATGCATGTAGTCCTTGTGAATACCGCCAACCTCAAGTGTACCGATCCCGAGGTACTTACCAATCCCGTGATTTTGGTGAACGACATAATCGCCCACTTTCAGCTCACTATAGGATTTAATTCGTTCAGCATTGTCCACATTTCGAACCGGTTTGCGCACTTTGCGCTGCTTCTGCGAGAACATCTCGCCTTCGGTAACAACAGCCAGATGAATAGAAGGCATTTCAAATCCAGTTTGCAGATTGCCAATCAGCATTTCCGGCTCAGGTATATCATAATCCATCAGTACCCGGCGCATGCGATCAAGTCTTTCCTCACCGTTGGCCAGCATGAGCACCTTAACTCCGGCTTTCTGCCAGCGCTCCATCTCTGCTTTGAGCACGTTCATCTGACCATGGAAGTCCTGCATACCGCGACTGATAAAATTGAGGATGTTCTGCGGTTGGGTATGAGGAACCTGACGCAAAAAGATGGACATAAACAGCGTTTGGAAAGGACGCTCGTATATCAGATCATCTCCATCGGCTGACAGATGCAGGTCTGGAAGGGTCTTCCCATTTTGCATCAAATGCAGATTCCACTCCGACTCATCCCGGTCAAGCTGTTTCGATGTCTCCGCCAGCCTTGCTGGCTCGTCGAGTACAAGCAACGTATCTTCCGGCATGTAGTCGTAGATGGTCTTATTCTCCGGATAGAGCGGTGAAATATATTTATACATTTCAGAGAAATACACATGCTCCCGAAGAAGCTCGATCTCGCGATGGATTTCTTCTCGCAGACGAAGCTTCGCCTGCCGGTCTGTCATTTTCTCCAACTGCTGCTCAAGCAAAATAACAGCTGCATCCGCAGCCTTTTCCATACGTTCGCGATCTGCAATTAACTCTTTGCACGGCAGTACCGTGACTTCGTCAATTCGTTCAATGGAACGCTGGTCTGCCGGATCAAATGTCCGGATGGAATCGATCTCATCGTCGAATAGTTCCACACGATACGCAATGGACGATGTGACTGGATAGAAATCAATAATCCCTCCACGTACACTCATCTCGCCGCGAGATTCTACACGCTCCACGCGTTCATATCCGAGCTTCACCATCTCCAGCAGGAATGAATCCAGCTCAAGCGTGCTGCCTTGTTTAATTGTAATCTGAGCATTAGCCATCACTTCCGGAAGTGGAACATAGCGCCGTACCCCGGAAAAAGGAATAACAACAACGCCCCTGAATCCCTGGGCGCAACGGACCAACACATCAATACGCTGTCCCAATGTTTCTGGACTGGAGACAGCAGCCTCTGCGGCAACAAGTTCGTTGGCAGGATAGAGCAGCACCTGATCAGGTGAAAGCGCTTCCTGTAAATCTTCTGCGATTTTTTGAGCGGAAAACATATTGTGTGTCACAACGAGCAGGGGACGGTTCATTTCCTGATGTAGGGCAGCCAGCATAATCTGACGCGCCGATCCGGATAAGCCCGAAACCAATTGCTCCTTCATGCCGGATGTAATCCCGGTCGTAATGGACCCGAAGTCCGGATCTTTGGAAAAAGCCTGTATAAGTGCTTGTAACAAAAGGGGCACCTCTCTTATAACTTACTTGAGTATCTCACGCCTGCGCGCAGTTCATCATATTAAAATTGGATACAAATCCCTTTTTGTCCTGTTTCATCATAAAGGATTAATCGCTACTTTGCCACATCGGTTTGATGTGGCTGAGCGCGAATTAGGATATAGTCTGGTTTCGTCCCAACTGAAAAGAAGCCTCAGCAGGCTGCCAAGGCTATAAAGGTGGAGCGGTATTCCGCAGCCGCCATCATCTGTCATAAGTTCTTGCTGCAGGCGAGATCGTTATTGAAGCGGGCTCGCAAGCAGGCTCAGCTCAGGATTGAATTCCAGAGCTTCTTTGCAATAATCACATGTAATCCGGACCGTAATATCACCACCGGAATTATACGCTATTATATCCCTCCGCTCGTCGGGGGTCAAGAAATGAAAGCCCAATTGCGCTTCCGTTATTCGGGCAGAATCGATTCGTCCAATAAAAGTACGGCAATGCCTGCACACATAATTCACTGACATGTTTATGCCTCCTGAACATGGTTTATACGTTCAGTATGCCCATTAAGACCGAATCGAACCCGAATCTTGATCATTTTTCCAGCTTCACTTGCAAGGGTTTACCCGTTGAACTTCGCCATCGTTTGCTCAAACGTATGATCCAAACTATACTCCAGTGCATCACAAGTCTGTTCAATGGTTTGATCGAGCGCTTCCTTTTCGTTCTTCATAAACTTCGACAGTACGTAGTCTACAATGGCATGTCCCGGTTCTGGTCGGGATATTCCCATCCGTACCCGGTTAAACTGCTGTGTACCGGTATGCTGAATAATGGATTTGATTCCATTGTGACCACCCGCACTGCCCTGGTATCGCAATCGGACTTTGCCTGTTTCCGTGTCCATGTCGTCATAGACGACAATCAGGTCTTCCAGGCTAACTTTATAAAAATCCATATAGGCCCTTACCGATTCACCGGAAAGGTTCATAAACGTCATTGGTTTAATCAGCACCGTTTTGACGCCACCAATTACACCTTCTCCAATCAGCGCCTTGCATTTGCTCTGCGTTATGGAGATATGATGACGCTCTGCAAGTCGATCGAGTGCCATAAAGCCGATATTATGACGGGTTTTAGCGTAGTTCGGGCCTGGATTCCCGAGGCCGACAATCCACTTCATCTTGTTCCCTCCTTCGGATCAGCCTAAGGTGAAGCATAGACTTCGATTGTTATATTTCATATAATATCAACAAAGTGAGATTCGAATTGGTTATATAATTTGAACGATTATTACACCTAATCACTCCGATTGCAGTACCATCTTTCGATCGCTCTTATCCCCAGATTTTCTTTATTCCCTTGATCCAAGGGGAAAATCCGGTGATAAAGGCGCACGCTCCGCTTCTTCAGATTGGTTCTGCACTCTCCGTTTTGGTGTAAACGTAGTTTCAACTTATATCATGTTTATAGCTTTTATTCATCAACCCAGGAAGGTGAGCGGGTTTTGCGCGAAGACAACGGACAACTGACTCAACATAGCGATTTTATCTATCATCTGGAATATCACGTACCTGTACAGGTATATGACCGCGACACCCATATTGAGATCGGACTAATCACACGTTTCGATAATCAATTTGTCGAAATTGCCGACACTCTTTTTCATCGGCGCCGGTTCCGTTTTATCTCCCGCCCCGGATACTGAAATTCGGCAGGCACCTGTTTTCACTTCCCATATAACGGCACGCCGACAGGGGTTACATTTTCCATTGATCCGGAAAACGTAACCCCTCTACTACTTTATGCAGACATCCTTATTCAATTTCAAACAGCTTGCTGATTGACAATTCCTCATGAACCCGGATAATGGCTTCTCCGAGCAAAGGTGCTACAGACAACACTTTAAGTTTGCTTGTCGGGTTAGCATGCGTAATCGGAATAGTATCCGTTACAATGACTTCCTTCAGCGGTGCATTCTCCAAGCGTTCCATCGCAGGTCCGGACAATACCGGGTGAGTACAGCAAGCGTATACTTCCTTTACGCCGCCTTCCATCAGAGCATTCGCTCCCAGTACAATCGTTCCCGCCGTATCAATGATGTCATCGATCAGAATTGCTGTTTTACCTTCGATGTTACCGATAATGTTCATCACTTCGCTGACGTTCGGCTCTGGACGACGTTTGTCGATAATTGCGAGAGGTGCATTCAGGAAGTCCGCCAGTTTCCGAGCGCGTACTACGCCGCCGTGGTCAGGCGATACAACAACCGGATTTTCGATCTGTTTCGAGCGGAAATATTGAGCCAGAATCGGCACGCCGAGCAGGTGATCGACCGGGATGTCGAAGAATCCTTGAATCTGCATGGCATGCAAGTCCATCGCAATTACACGGGTTGCACCCGCTTTTTCGATCAGGTTAGCAACCAGTTTGGCTGTAATCGGGTCACGCGAACGTGCCTTACGGTCCTGTCTGGCATAACCATAGTACGGAATGACGACGTTAATCGTCTTGGCAGATGCCCGTTTAAGCGCATCAATCATAACGAGCATTTCCATCAGGTTGTCATTAACCGGCAAGCAAGTAGACTGCACAATATAGACGTGACAGCCCCGAACACTCTCAGAGAGTTTCACTTGGATCTCACCATCACTGAAGCTGGTTGTGTGAGATTCACCCATAGGAATTCCGATATAATCAGCAATTTGATGGGCAAGCTTGGGGTTAGAATTGCAAGTAAATATTTTTAATTTCGAATCAAAATAAGTCATAAAATAAAAACCCTCCGTGCTGGTTCATTGGAATCTATAAGCGTCTGCGACATGTCGGCACCCCCCGATGTTCGGAAGGCAATACTTAATATCAATACCCCTTATTCGGGTTTGGCATTTTGTTTCTTGGCTTTGGCACGACCGCGAATTTTCTCCGCATACCCAGGTTTGTTCTCCTGGCGCGGGCGGGCAATCGCAAGATCGTTGTCGGGAACAGAATGGGTAACGGTAGAGCCCGCAACAACATATGCGCCTTTTCCTACCGTGACAGGTGCAATTAGATTGACGTTGCTGCCTACGAAAGCATCATCTTCAATCGTCGTTACAGCTTTATTATATCCATCATAATTCACCGTTATTGCCCCGCATCCAACATTTACGTTTTTCCCAACTTTAGCATCACCAATATAACTGAGATGAGATACTTTGGAGCCTTCATCAATTGTAGCATTTTTCACTTCAACAAAGTCACCAATTTTTACGTTGCGGCCCAGTTTGGTGCCTGGACGTAAATAAGCAAATGGACCTACGGTTGTTTCTGATCCAACCTCGGCCTGAGACAGTACAGAATGCTTGATTGTTACCCCATCCTGAATGGTACTGTCTTCGATATCTGCCTGCGGACCAATATGGCATGCTTCACCAATAGTAGTCATACCTTTGAGTATGGTACCTGGATACAATACTGTATCTGATCCAATGGTAACATCCGCCCCGATATATGTCGATGCCGGATCGATGATCGTAACACCGTTCAACATATGTCTTACCGCCAAACGTTCACGCATGAACGCTTCTGCTTGTGAAAGGGCAAGACGATCATTAACCCCGATGGATTCCGCAATGTCATCTGACATATAGGCTTCTACCACTTCTCCATCATTACGGAAAATGCCAACTACGTCAGTGAGATAGTACTCTCCCTGCGCATTTTGGTTCGTCACTTTCTCCAATGCAGCGAACAGCTTGGCATTATCGAAGCAGTACGTACCTGTGTTGATTTCGTTCACAGCATCTTCCTGCTCCGTGCAATCCTTCTGTTCCACAATGCGCTGTACAGACCCATCTTCTCCGCGAATGACGCGGCCGTACCCTTTGGGATTGTCCAGTTTTGCTGTGAGTACCGTTGCTGCTGCTCCGCGACTCTCATGGAGCTTCATCAGTCCTTCCAGCGTCTCGCTGGTCACAAGTGGTGTATCTCCACAGACAACAATGGTAGACCCTGCTTCACTGCCGAGCAGAGATTTAACCTGCTTCACCGCATGCCCTGTTCCCAATTGTTCAGCCTGAAGCACGTACTCTGCTTTAGAACCCAAAAATGACTGCACCGCTTCGGCTCCGTGGCCGACCACAACGACGCTGCGTTCAACGCCTGCGCGAAGAGCTGCATCCAGCACGTGACCCACCATCGGTTTACCGCATACGGGATGCAGTACCTTGTACAATTTCGATTTCATCCGTTTGCCTTGCCCTGCTGCAAGAACGATTGCCATTCTTTTCAAAATTTACGACCTCCTGTTCTGAAAAACCCATCGTTTTGACCTTACCTGTATATATCCGATGAGTAACGTTCAGCCGGCTTTTGCCGGTCTTGTTCATCGCCTGCTGTCTCTGTAATCACGCGTAACAGCGGACACCAACAAATCGTGACCTATATGTATACGCCGTGTACCTGCGAGCTTAACCGAATCCCATGATTCCTAAGATGCCGCCCTGTTACCAAGCGCACGCTGCGCTTTTTTTTCTTCAACATTTTGCAGCATTCAAGCTGCGTACATGCTCTTCTGTGAATAAACTCAATACTGAATATATCTTATTCCGGTCAAAAAGAAAAGAGAGCCATAAGACATGGCTCTCTTTTCCTTCGAACCCCAATAATGTTCTCAGGCACCTTCTTCAATGACTTCTTCCTCAGTTGCTGCGCGATCATACTCAGTCAAAACAGCTGCTTGAATCTTCTCGCGAGTACCGGAAGAAATCGGGTGGGCGATATCACGGAATTCTCCGTCAGGAGTCCGCTTGCTCGGCATAGCAACAAACATTCCGTTATTGCCATCGATGACGCGAATGTCATGAACGACGAATTCGTTATCGATGGTAATGGATGCGATAGCCTTCATTCTCCCCTCAGAGTTAACACGGCGGAGTCTGACATCCGTAATTTGCATGTGTGTGTTCACCACCTTTTTCCATCAGAACTTGGTGTATAATTCCACACAGCCTATACGAACTCCTTCTTTTTATAACCACAAAAATGTCCTAATTTCAGGAATTTTTTTATTTAATACACAATTCGACAACGTTAGTGCCAGGTCGATGGAAAAGACCCTTTCCCGACATGTAATTCGTCATAATTCTACAGGTCAAAATAGTTGCCAGGCTTGACGGAGATGTGTCTGCTCTTGGCATCAACCGCCGTCAACTTTGCCAGAGATATGTAATCCGTCAGCAGTCGTTCTTCCGAATCAACCGATCCAGATTCTACTAATACGCCTACCCCGGCTACGGTTGCATTAAACTCGGCCAATAGGTCGATCATCCCTTGAACAGTTCCCCCGGCTTTCATAAAATCATCTACAATGAGTACTCTGGAGTGCTCACGCATGGCCCTCCGAGATAGGGACATGGTATGTAGGCTTTTATGGGACCCGGATACATAATTGATACTTACGGCCGATCCCTCCGTAGCCTGATGGTCCCTGCGCACGAGCACTACAGGCAGGTTGAGCTGGGCCCCGGTCGCATAAGCAAGCGGAATCCCTTTAGTCTCGACCGTCATCACCACATCAATATCCATATTGCCAAAGGCCGTTGCAAAAATCTTGCCGGCTTCATTCATCAATGCGGGCTTTCCAAGCAGGTCGGACATGTACAGGTATTCACCAGGGAGTATCCGATCTGGCTGTGCAAGCTGGGTAGAAAGTCGTTCCGCAAAAGCCAGTGCCAGTTCTCTGGACACCTTTGGAATCCACTTCACTCCCCCGGCTGCTCCAGCCAGTGTATGCAGTTCTCCCGAACCACCTTCTTCGAACACTTCCTTGATAATCGCCAAATCTTCACTGATCGACGACTTCGCAGCTCCATAGCGTTCGGCAAATGTAGTCAACGGAATAACCGTATGCGGTCTAGACAATAAGTACTGCGTCATTTCAACCAGCCTTGCGCTTCGTTTTAATTTCTTCACAGAGATCCATCCTCACGATCACGGAAAACATCCAAATCCGAATAATTATTTAAAAATATACCACCTTTATACGTGTTTGTACATTATAAAAGCGAATTTTAAGTTAGCATACGTACGGCATATACTTCTTTACAGAAGCCTCGAAGTCCATTGTAGATCCGTGCAACCTTGGACTCCTTAGAGACCAGGCCAAACACGGTTGGGCCGCTGCCAGACATTAATACTCCGTCTGCTCCGAGCCGTATCATGGCATCTTTCAGATGCTGAACTTCCGGATACAGCTTCAAGGTTACATCCTCAAGCACATTTCCCATCTGCCCGCATACTTCGGCAAAAGATTGATTTCGAATAGCCTGCTCCATTTTGGCAGCACTCGGATGACGAACAATCTTGTCGCTGCGGAAACGTCCATAGACATCGGCAGTGGATACATTAATCGGAGGCTTGGCCAAGATCACCCAGCATTGCGGAGGATTGGGCATCGGTGTGAGCTTCTCCCCACGGCCTGTGGCGAGTGCTGTTCCACCTGTAATGCAGAAAGGCACATCCGAGCCCAGTTCAGCTCCAAGCTCCTGCAGTTCTTGATCCGGGATGTTGAGACGCCAGAGGCGATTCAATCCACGGAGCGTTGCTGCTGCATCACTGCTGCCACCAGCAAGTCCAGCGGCCACCGGAATTTTTTTATCCAGATGAATATGAACTCCGGTTCTCACGTCATAACGCTCTTTAATAAGCCTGGCTGCCTGAAAAGCCAGATTCTTCTCATCCAGAGGGATATATCCCGCCTGACTGGAGATAAAGATCGTGTCACGAGGAAGCTCAGACATCTCCAGTCGATCGGCAAGATCCACCATCGTCATGATCATCTCAACTTCGTGAAATCCATCTCTTCTTTTATGTAAAACGTCTAGCATCAAATTGATTTTAGCAGGCGCTTTTTCGTAAATTTTCAAGGCGTTCACCCGTCCTCACCTTTTCCCTAAGACAACTTAACATATTATATCAAAATGGGGCTGTCAAGTCATTTCTATTCCGCATCCATGGGGAAAAAGCGAGGTCATTCCTGCCGGATTGCCCCGCTCTCCAAACCGATTGAACCGGATTACGATTTGCGTGCCGCCTCTTCCGCAAGTTGAATGGCCCGTTTCACCATATTGCCCGCATCCTTGGCTTTGATTCCGCCCCAGCCTTCTTGCTGAACCGTATCATAGAACCCTAGATCTTTCGCCAGTTCATTCTTGAGTTCATCCGACATTACACTTCTTCTCCGGCTCATTGGATCATCCTCCTCCAAAATGTTTATTCATGATAAGTCCAGTCGTATTCGGGACTATTTGCCCCCAGGCCAAGCTCATTTCCTTTGAGCTACTCCAGGAAAATGCCTTAAACCTGTTCAAATAGTATGCCGCTTCTTCCCCAGACTCATTCCTGATCATATATGGCTTCCAGATGAATTGAGCGTGACTTCCAAAAAATAAAAAAAGCGACCTGCCCGAAGGGCAGAATCGCCGTAAATCGATACTTACGTCTCCATGTAGGGGCTATGCGTCTGGCTGCCTGGATCAAATACCATGACTTCCACCGATTCCGTAAGTATATCAGCATAACTGTAGGATACTCGCTTGAAAGTTTCTTGCTCCTCATCAAGCTTAACAATAAAAACAGAAGGGTACGTTTCTTCCAATACACCCGTACGCTCAATGGTCTTACGGCGGCCACCATTAGCCCGCAGCATAATTTTCTGACCGATATGTGCATCGAGATTGCGTTTGATATCCAATAGCGTATTTTTAGCCATTGTCGACGACCACCTCTTTTCTTGTCCATTATACCGGATTTTACAGTCATTGTCAAATCAAAACTAATTATTATATCAGTATCAAAAAGTTGTTGTCAATGAATTTTTTTACAAAGAAAAAAAGCCCCAAAAAGGGACTTTATTCCGCCATCTTTAGACGGCTGACGGATTCACTTTTAACGTGGATAAATCGTTCAATCCCGGCAGACCTACCCGATAACTTCCCCGTGTCTCAACGCCGCCCACACCCTGGCTACCACTGATCGTGTTATGCAGAACGTCGTTCATGTTAACTGTTTCCCGCACCGACGTGAAGGCTGCCTTGGCTGCCACATAGACCGGGTCAAGGGCATGAATGAGAATTCTGCCTGGTGAACTCGCAAAGTTTGCCCCAGCCCGCAGCAAGGCTTCAAAATGGGACTGACACGCGCCAGCTACAATCGTGAGCGCATCCAGATGACGTTCATATTGCCTAGCCACCTGAATGGCTGATACGAAATTTTGCGAATTCTTGTAGCTTCCCAGACTATATAAGTCATAGGGCTGACGAGTCTTGAGTACCCCGTCATGGCCGGTAATGACGACGATATCGGGACGCACTTTGGGAAGCAGACGATATAAAGTGTCCGCCATGGCAGACTCGTGTACATATTGTCCCTCTGCGGGAACACGAAGTTGCTCATAAAGATTCATGCTTTTCTTCAGATAATTGGGATCGCCATCCAGGTGCAGCACTTTGCCAGGCATCTCGAAATAAGCAGGGTCTTGTTGGACAGACCATTCCGGTACCAAGCCTTCAAGATTACGCTCAGCCTGTTCCATCCGATTCTGCTGCAGGCGCGAAAGCGTCTGATGTGCCTTCACATGGGCCTGCCTTGTCTTGGCACTCTGCGGTTCATAAGGAACCTGTATCAAATCGTCCACAGGGGAATCGGCTAACAGCCGGAACTCGGTCCCTTTAATGATGGCACCGTCCGACTGGAGGCCTTCCACCCGAAAAGTCACATCTCCACCGTATGACTTTCGAACGACCAAGTCTCCGATATTCATCAACATAATCACCTCTACCCCATCGTATGGGCAGAAACCCGGATTGGTTCATCCGAATTTTTACAAAGCTGCGCGTACCCCTGCTTCCCACATTACGGTACTGAGTGTCGCGTATTCCTGCAGACTCAATGTTTCCCCTCGTCTCGAAGGTTGAATGCCAGCCTGCTCCAACAGCTGATCAGCCTGTTCTCTGTTCTCCTTTGTGAAGAAACGAGCTTTCAGATTATTCGAGATCGTTTTTCTACGCTGAGCAAAAGAAGCCTGTACCACTTCGAAGTAATGTGCCTCGTCGGGAATTTCAACCGGAGGCTGCTCACGCACCTTCAGCTTGATTACAGCCGATTCCACATTAGGCTGCGGAATGAAGACTGTAGGCGGTACAATGCAGACCAATTCCGGCATACTGTAGTACTGAACCGCAATGCTCAGACTGCCATAGTCCTTTGATCCTGGTGCAGCAGCCATACGTTCCGCCACTTCCTTCTGGATCATGACCACAATGCTGTCCACAGGCAGCTTCTCTTCGAGCAGCTTCATCATGATTGGCGTCGTTACATAATAAGGCAGATTGGCTACAACACTCACTTTATCTACCGTTCCAAAATCCGTACGGAACAGCTCAGCCAGATCCAGTTTCAGCACATCCCCGTGATGCACACGAACGTTCGGATAAGGCTCCATCACTTCCCCCAGAATCGGCAGCAGTCGCTGATCAATCTCTACAGCCGTTACAGGCCCGGCAACCCGAGCCAGACGTTCTGTGAGTGCACCAATACCCGGTCCGATCTCAAGTGCGCCTTTGGACTCGTCCAAATCAGCTGCATTTACAATTTTGTTCAATATATTTTGATCGATCAGAAAGTTCTGACCCAGGCTCTTCTTGAATGAAAATCCGTGTCTTTGAATAATTTCTTTGGTCCGTTTGGGTGTTGCAATCTCTACGGTTTCTTCCATGCCCTTCATACGCTCACAATCCTTCACGTTCAATTTGCGATAATGCTTCGGAGAACTCTTCCCGGGTAATCTGGAATACACTCAACCGCTTGTGGAACTGCTTGCCGTTGCAATAACCGATGCCCAGCAAATTGCCCATCTCCATGCGACGTGCAGCAGCCTGTGGGTGCACAATCAGTCCCGCCGCAATCAGATCCTCCCAATCGATCAGACTTGGTGCGCCTTCATATGACGTATGCACACGAGCCAGTGCATGACGAATCGCCTCCGGTGAGGCGTTCTCCACTCCGATGTCGCCTTTACGCGTAGCATCCGCCTCCGGAATGAAGGCATGCTTGCAACCAGGTACTTTATTGGCAATGATTTTACGAATACGTTCACCCGCGTGATCCGGGTCTGTCAGTACGATGACACCACGTCTCTCTTGCGCAAGTGCAATCCGCTTTAGAATGCGCTGGTTGATGGCCGATCCACCGGTCTCAATTGTATCTGCCTGAACCGCACGGCGAATGGCTACGGTGTCATCACGGCCTTCCACCACGATCACTTCTTTTATCATGTTCCATTTCTTCCTTTCTAACGCAAAAAGAAGAGGAATATCCTCTTCTCTGCCAAACGGCGGGGGAGACTGAATTCAGACCCCTCCGCCGCATATTCCGCATGAATCATTCATGCTTATATTTTATAGCATTCCCATTTCAAAGTAAAACGATTTTAGTTCGCTTCCGGCTTCACCGGACCAATCACATATACCGTCTTGCCTTTCTTCCGTCCGAAGTTCAGGGCATGCTTCACACTATCATAATACACATCAATTTTGTTGCCTTTAATGGCACCACCGGTGTCTTCCGCACGACGGAAGCCAAGGCCCTCGATATACACCCACCAGCCAATCGGAATGATTTTGGGATCAACCGCAATGGTACGTCCCTCGGTTACCCGAGTGCCTGATGCTGTTTTTGTGCCGATACCGGGCTCTTCAGAAGAGTATGCCGTCATGGATACATTTTTCAATACTTTTGAATATTTAAAAGAATTGCCTGAGACGGTAATTACTTTGCTGCCCGAGGCAGCGGTTTTCTTCGAGTTCGTGGTTGTTGCTGTTTTGGTTGTAGAAGTCTGCGCCGATACCGTCTGAATCACTGGCTCTTTCACAACAGGTTTTGCTTTGGTGCCAACGGCGATAACTTTATCGACGCGATTCGTTGCGATCGATTTACCCACCATTTTTTTGGAGACCAATTCTCCATCCTGGAACACTTTTTCAATATGCTGTACAAGTGTGCCTTCTTTACCGCTCACAACGACACGATTGTCGCCTTTGTATAAGCTAGGGTCAGCCGTTTTGATCACTTTATAAGCGATCGGCTGTTCCACTTCCACCGTACGCTTGGTTACACGCACTACCCGAATTTTCATATCCGCTTCAACAGTGGTTCCCAGCGCAGGATACACTTTGTCTTCACTTGCAATCTGAATACCTGATTTTTTAATCGCATCTTTTACCGATGAATCGGTTGTATACAGAGTCTTGGTGTCTCCGTCTGCCGTAATCTTAACTGGAACTGCCCGCTCAATAACGATGCGGTCTCCATCTGTGATCGCCCCGTTCAAGGGCATGGATACCTGATCGTGAGGGCTGACTGTGATTGACTGCTCCTCCAGCATTTCCTGAAGCATTCCTGTACGAGTCTCTACCGCTTGAGCTTTGCCATCAATAACCAGTGAAATTTGTTTCCCGGCCTGACCGTAAACGACTAACAAGATCATGATTGTAAGCGCAATTGAGAAAATCGCGATCAATGCCATTTGACGCAAGTTCTCATGCTTCCACCGCAACGCGAAAGACTTACTGGATGATCGTGACTCATGGGTCTCTTCTGGTTGGAATGTGCCCACTTCTCCGTCCTCCTTCATAGCCTCGCCGTCTAAAGTAATGCATGATGTCTTTGACGCGACTATACCAAATTTTCTACAGAACACAGATCGGACCAACATAATCCGGTTCTGCACCATGAATCAATCTTCGCAACATGATGTCATCCTCCTGAATACTTACCGTATGATGACAGTATTTCTTTTATTCAAAAACAAAAAAGCCAAAGAAAGAGTTTAAGAGGAACTCTTTCGTGGCTTCCGAATGATTCTGAATATCGGAAATTCATGCACGAGGTTGCCTCTCTTTTTCCGCTTGCGAGGTTAGCTGTCGGGTTCGGGCGAAAGAGAGCCGCCCTATCTCCGGTCACCCGCTCATGGCGGACGCCCTTGAATTCACCCCGAGACCCAAAGAAGAAATCAAATACGGCTTCGCAGATTTATACGCTGCTTTTGGGTCAGCGCATGTTGCGCATCGGCTGAAATCACCGATGTTTAAGCCCTATTGGTTCCCCCGCTCTCCGTTAACGGAGACTCAGCGAGACTGATTCATGAAAGTAATGTTGTTTCATCGGAAAGTGTCCCTTTGTTCATCCCCCGAACATCTGTCCAATTTTCCGCACAACAATTCACTGAAAAGATGATATCCTGTTTCTATGCATGTTGTAAAGCGTTGTTCAAGTACGTTTTTCTAAATATTTGGTTAAAATATTGTAATATTCTTGATTTATTTGGATCAAAAAGCAAATTAACTCCGTCTACCTCACTTTTTCACCCGTTTTGCTCGATATTTTAACGAATCCCAAATCGTTCCATGGCATTTCTGGTCGTTATTGCTGCAATTTCCTCTACCGAAATGCCTTTAATTTCCGCAGCTGCTTCTGCAACCAGACGTACATGCGCTGTCTCATTTCGTTTTCCACGATAAGGGTGAGGTGTCAAATAAGGAGCATCAGTTTCGATGAAAAATCGGTCCATAGGAACCTTCTCAAGTACCTCTTTCGGCTGCTTCGCATTTTTGAACGTGATTGGCCCTCCAAAGGAAAGATGGAAGCCCAAATCCAGGCACATTTTTGCCGTTTCCCAGCTGCCAGAGAACGAGTGCATGACACCGCCTACTTCTCCAGCCTTTTCTTCACGCAGAATCTTTACAATATCCTCATGCGCATCCCGGTTGTGAATGACAATCGGCATATTCAACTCACGAGCCAGTCCAATCTGTTGTCGTAATACGCGATGTTGAACCTCTTTCGGTGAAGTGTCCCAATAATAGTCTAGACCAATTTCACCAATGGCTACCACTTTTTCATGCTTGCATAAAGATGCAATCCATTCCAGATCGCCCTCCTGCATCGTGATCGCATCTACAGGGTGCCAACCTACTGCCGCATATATAAAATCATAGGTTTCAGCCAGCTTCATCGTGGTTGGAATGGTCTCCCGGTTAAAGCCTACGTTAATCATGCGGCCAACGCCTGCATCCACAGCACGCTGAATCATTTCCTCGCGGTCCTCGTCGAATTGTGGAGCATCCAGGTGGGTATGTGTGTCGAACAACATCATTTTGTATTTCTCCCTTCGTGTCGAATGAACGACGATCTCTTCTTTATCCACTCTGCAGATCTTAACCAGAAATAAATATTACTAATTAGATCGTGCTATTATCTATATTTCATTTCATTCGTTCATTGAGCACAACATGTAGAGCGAACGAGTTCTTTCATATCTATATGTTGCTTAATTTTAGTCGGCTGAGTTGTATTCTAATTGCTCTGATTACAAAATTATGTCGATCTACATGTACTCTCCATTAAAGCAGATTACTGTATCATGAAAATAGCTCTTTTAGAAAGCCTTTTGCATCATGACTCATCAACAGCATTGCACACCATTTAATGTGAGAAATAGGGGCGTATATGGGACGGTAATTCATGAACAATCGCATCCACCTTATTTTGCGGATAATACAAGTGATGTTTTCCCCGATGAAGACCACTGATTGAACGGACGATGTCGGACATCTCTGACAACTCATGTAACTTGTCTTGCCGATCAAGCAGCAGAATCTGTTTGTCCGTCGATTCATCCGGACGAAACACATCATACGGATTATCCGATGGAAAATCAATTTCCAGATCATACTCGGGATTGAGACCTGCTACAGTGAAGGCTTCCCGAATCTCTTCAATCATGTTTACGTCGATCTGTTCAATCTCTACATACTTATATAATTTGCGATCTATAAAACGTTCGCATAACTCACTTAGAACAGCATCGTCCTCTTTGCGCCACTGCATAAATGCCGTCTGAATCAAAGCTTCGTCCAGTTGTAAATATTCGTCCACCGATAGATCTCCATCGAATAACTGGGGCAGTGGATCGATCATGAAGCGGAATTGGAAACCTTGCTGTATGAGACTTTTCGCCCGCTTAAATATTTGCCGCAGTATAATTTCCGAACTTCGGGTAACCGGATGAAAGTAAATTTGCCAGTACATCTGGTACCTGGACATCAAGTAATCCTCCACGGCGTGCATGCCCGACTCCTTAACCACGATTCGTCCGTGATATGGACGCAGCATACGCAGGATACGGTCAAGGTCGATCGTCCCATAATTTACACCTGTGAAGTAGGCATCCCGCAGCAAATAATCCATGCGGTCCGCATCCAGTGGACTGGTGACCAAATTAACAACAATGGGCTTTTCATACGTTTTTTGAATAACTGAAGCCACTTTCTCGGGAAAATCGGGAGCATACCGTCTTAAGATCGCCCCTACTTCGGTATCACCTGTAATGATCCGACAAGTCCAATCCTCATGATTCATATCAAAAGCTTCTTCTATAGAGTGAGAGAATGGCCCATGTCCAAGGTCATGGAGTAATGCTGCGCAAAGGGCTACCGTTTTTTCCTCCTTTGGCCAATCTGAATAGTGACTTCTTTCGAACTGGGAAATAATCTTACGCGTAATTTCGTAGACACCCAGGGAATGTGAGAAGCGACTGTGCTCTGCACCGTGGAAAGTTAGAAATGATGTTCCTAATTGACGGATTCGACGTAAACGTTGAAACTCGGGCGTGTTGATCAACTGCCATATAATCGGATCTTGCACATGGATATAATTATGTACCGGATCTTTAAACACCTTTTCTTCCGTTAAACGCTGTTCCATGTCTATTCACTCCTTTAAATATCGTTTGTAGTTGTCGCTTTTAAGTATAATACCACCAAGGATTCGACACGCTTTGACGAATCTTGTCGAATAAGGTAGTTTTGTCGTTTTCCAAATCGACAAAGTTGTCATGGATGTTTAAATACGAAAAATAGCTTCCAATCCCTTACCACTCGTAATCTTATCAAAAACAGCCTTTATTTTAAGCTAATTTTAAGGTTGACTGTTTTGGGAATCGTTGGTATGATGAGTATCATAAAACATAAAATAATGTCGAATAATGACAATGATCGTTAGCTGAGAGGAGCACTGATTATAATGATGAAATCAACAGGTATTGTAAGAAAAGTGGATGAACTGGGACGGGTAGTTATTCCAATCGAATTGCGCCGTACGCTCGGTATTGGTGAAAAAGATGCTCTTGAGATCTATGTTGACGGCGAGCGTATCATGTTGAAAAAATACGAGCCAGCTTGTATCTTCTGTGGCAATGCAGAGAACGTTACTTATTTCAAAGGTAAAATTGTTTGTAACGAATGTATTTCAGAAATTCCTGCACCTGTGACAAAATAAGAACTATCAGGTATAATGGTCTTATTAAATTGTTATTTCTAACCTTTTTATATTCCTTGATCGCCTTCCCGGTGTGAACCCCACCGCTGGAAGGTATTTTTTTGCTTTATTATGGTTTTCATTACCCAATAGATTAAGTTACGAGACTGTTTAGCTCCAAAAAGAAGAGCGGTGACGTTTAAAATAAATTTTTCTTCTCCGCTCTGCTTATTTTCATAATCCGTTAAGGTTGGGTCTAAGGTTCCTTTAAGGTTCCCTATTCCAGTATATATTTGTTGATCCGTTATTAGATTAAAGCATTATACACATCTCGTTTTGTCAAACCACGATCCGTTGCCGTTTTCTTCATCGCATCTTTCCGACTAAGTCCTTCATTCTCATAATGACTTACATGATCCTCCAAAGACAGCAGTTGCCACCAGGCTTCCCGCTCGGCCTTTCGCTCCTCTTCCCTGATGCCTTCTACAAGCAAACAATATTCCCCAAGTGGTGGATGTTCCTCAAGCCAGTCAATGCACTCTTGGATACTGCCTCTTGCGAACTCCTCATGACGTTTCGTCAGCTCACGTGCCAGTACAATCGACCGATCACCCAGAATCTCTTCGAGATAGGCCAAAGTTTTACGAATACGGTGAGGGGATTCATAAAATAGCAAAGTACCGTTGGACTCATTAAAAGCTTCCATCACTTTTCGTATGTCTTTTTTCTCCCGCGGCAAAAAACCGCCGAATGTGAAACGCTCCGTCGGTAAACCGGATACGATTAGAGCTGATAACGCTGCATTGGCTCCAGGAATGGGAATGACCGTAATTCCGGCTTCAAGTGCAAGTTTTACAAGATCGGATCCAGGGTCCGAAATGGCCGGCAGACCGGCATCACTGACGAGCGCCAAATTTTTTCCTTCTATTATATAGCGTATTAGTTCAGGCCCACTGGCTCCCTTATTATGCTCATGGTAACTGAACAACATCGATGGTGTAATTTCAAAATGGGTGAGCAGCTTTCGGGTCTGGCGTGTGTCTTCTGCTGCAATGATGTCACAGCTCTGCAATGTCTTGATTGCTCGAAATGTCATATCGTCCAGATTACCAATCGGTGTTCCTACCAGATATAATTTTCCGGCATCACCTGACTGCTCCGCGTAGCTCTTCTGAATATACAATGTCATCTATAACCCTCCTTCCGTTGTATGTTGTACATGCTGTGCCCCGTAATATATGTCCATAATTTCTTCGCAGTATTTCCCCTCTTCATTGTAAACAATCAGCGGTGGAAGCATGCGTACCTCCGGTTTTCCATCCTTGAGTGCTTCAATCAACACCATATTGGCTTCCAAATGAGCACGGGGATGTACCATCCGAATTCGCTTCGGTTCAAGTTTGTACTCACGCATCAGAGAGATGATCTCGCCTAAACGCTGCGGGCGATGAACCATGGATACTTTACCGCCATTACGAACTAGCCGATTACAGGCCTGAATGACTTCCTCCAGCGTACACCCGATTTCATGGCGTGCCATTGCCTGATGGTTGTTCATCTTGAGATCACTTCCATTCAGCGGCATATACGGAGGATTAACTGTTATGGCATCGTATACCGCATGGCCCGTTTCTTTCACAAGTTCACGCAAATCACCTTCATGAATCGTAATTGATTCCTCCAATGCATTCAGCTGTACGCTGCGACGTGCCATATCCGCTAATCGTGGCTGAATTTCAATGCCCTCCAGACTCGCCTGCGTTCGTGTGGTCAACAGGATGGGAACAACCCCATTACCTGTACACAAATCAAGCACACGACCACGCTTGGGTACTGAAGCAAATCGGGCCAATAATACCGCATCCATTGAAAAACTAAACACTTCATCACTTTGAATAATCTTCAAATTATGAGAGAGCAAATCGTCGATTCGCTCCGAATCTTGCAATTTTACTGACTTTTCTGTCATATGATACACTCATCCTCCGGTACTCTATATCTCAGACAAGGTTCTTAACCTTGAAAAAAAACCGTAGGGGATCCCTACGGTCACTTCATTTATTCAAAAAAGACAGGCAGAACAGACAATCGCCTTCCGTCCGCAAATGTCCATAATAGACATTGCAGATATGGAATCCTTCGTGATACAACCGAGCCAGATTATCATACCCTTCACCTACAACATCTTCACCAGTAGCTGGACCTGCAGGCCTTGCTACGGGAGCGAGCGCCGATGCGATGGGCAAATCTGCCGGGGCTTCACGCTTCAGCAGTTTGCGTAACTGCTCATTCTCGATGGTAAGCCGCTGATTATCCTCAAGCAGCTCTTTAACAATCATTTTTAATTCTCCTAAATCACTGTGCAACTGACCCAATTGGGTTTCCATTTCATGAATGTGCGTAAACAGATTTTTCTTTTCCAAGTTTCCACCCCGAAGCAACCTTTATGGTTTACTTGATAACGACGTCATCCAGCGGAAGTTCTTTGACTTTACTGATGTCGAACAGTTGAACATGGACTGTGCGATTACCGGCATTGATGCCGACAACTTTTCCTTCACCCAAAGAGGTGACGACCAACTTGCCTACAGCCGGCAATTCTTCTCTCACACTTTCATAGTTATCATGCTCAAATTTCAGACAACACATGAGTCTTCCGCACAACCCGGAAATTTTCGTCGGATTCAGTGACAGGCTCTGATCTTTAGCCATCTTGATTGATACCGGCTCAAAGTCTCCCAGCCAGGAAGAACAACATAAAACTCGGCCGCAAGGTCCAATCCCTCCAAGCATCTTTGCTTCATCACGTACACCGATCTGTCTCAGTTCGATCCGTGTCCGGAAAATGCTTGCCAGATCCTTGACCAGCTCCCGGAAATCCACTCTTCCTTCAGCTGTAAAATAAAAAATAATTTTATTGCGATCAAACGTAAATTCCACATCGACCAGCTTCATTTTGAGGCCATGGTCTTTGATTTTATTTAAACAAGTACCGAATGCTTCCTTTGCTGCACGCTTGTTCTCATCTACGACACGGGCATCTGTCTCGCCCGCAACCCGGATGACCTTTTTGAGCGGCAACACCACATCAGACTCGCCTACTTCTTTCTTGCCAACGACAACCTTACCGTACTCTACCCCCCGCGCTGTCTCCACGATAACGCAGTTTTCTTTTTCAATGGGAAGGTCCAGGGGATCGAAGTAATAAATTTTGCCCGCTTTTTTGAAACGGACACCCACTACACTGTACAAAAAATTAACCCCCTCGTAAGCCAATCCCACTTCGTCTGAAGCCCTGTCTTCTTAGGGAACCCGCCGAAGTTATAACCGTTTGCATATGATTGGAACAAAATCTGTCCTCTCCCACTCTTATGCCAAACCGATCAAAAATTGCTCCAGACAAAGCTGGCCATTGACATTGAAACGCAATTTTTTTCTGCATGCTGCGGCCATATCCATGTAGGAAACCCACTGCTCGGTGCTGCGGGTATGAGCCAACTGAGACAGCATGTCCAACTGATCTATAAAAACGATATGTTCATGCCTACCATACTGGACATACAGCATATCCCTGAACCATAAATGGAACAGGCTAAGCATCGTATCCAGGTGTTCTGAGAGTCCGGTTTTAAAAAGCTTCTGCTGTGCAGAGATCAATGATGTACTTCCTCTACCCAGGGACTCCTTCCCTAATTGTAACATTACGTTTCTAATTTCTGCAAACCAATTCTGCTGGAGAATTTCTCTACATGCTTCCAGTCCTGACGCTAAATGGACGGCAGAGCGAGCCAGATTGCCAGGGTGCCCTTCCGCAATCAGTGATTGCAGCATCTCTTCTGGATTCAGTGCACTGAAAGGAACCAATTGAGAGCGTGAACGGATGGTAGGCAGCATTGCCTGTCCGTTATCCGTAATCAATATGCCTACCGCGGGCACTTGAGGTTCCTCCAGAAACTTCAGCAAGCTGTTGGCCGCCTGTACGGTCATCTTCTCGGCTTGTTCGATAATATATACTTTGGGATGCCCAGCCTCTGATCGGTACGAAAAGATACGCTGCAAATCCCGAATTTGATCAATTTTAATGTTATTTCCATCCGGTGCAAGCATAGTTAGATCCGGATGATTTCCATGTTCCACCTTACGACATTCAAGACACTGTCCGCAGGCATCATCTTCAAGCTCTGTACAGAATATCGCTTTGGCAAATGTAACCGCCGTCTGCAATTGTCCACTGCCGGATGGTCCGCTAAACAAATAGGCATGACTTATGGCATGACGTCTCAAACTACTCTGTAACATCTGCTTAGCTGTCTGTTGACCCATAATTTGTTGAAAGGACATACTTCCTCCTCAGAAGCTTAAATTAATAAGCATTCCCCGAATTTCTCCCACTTGCTGTAATAACGTAATCTTGCCTTCCTCTGTTTCCAAAAGCTCGTCCGCCATAGATAATAAGGCAGAGTCAATCTCATCAATTAGCTTGTAACGCTTCCCTCTTCCCCGACGATCCCATCCTCGAGTCTCTTTCATGGACACACCGCGGCGGACCGTTTCCTCCAGAAATCTTTTTACAAGCTGCTTATATGCTTTCAATTCACGAATGGTCATGGAACGAGACAGACGGTCACCCTGCATCTGGATCTCACTTAATCGGCGGGTAAGTTCAGCCTGTGATGCCCGTTCACCCTGGTGATTCATCATATCAGAGAAATTTTTGGATTGAACCGGTTTGGAGCCGGAATCGGAAGAACTGAGTCCACTCTGCATCGGTCGGAATCCAGGGTTGATTTTCATGGAAACGCCTGCTTTCTATCTTAGTAGGCCAATCGCCCATCAGCACAGTGCGCGCTGCGCCTGTGCGTGGAGGAGTCCTTATATGTGCTACATCATACTCTATATATAATAGTAGTTAAATATCACCACATGGATCTGTTCGTTGGTTAGTCAGCCTCTGTCCGAAATAAGATCTTTCCCTGATAGAAAAGCTTTCTTCCGGACAGAGAACGCGATTCTTGATAACAAGAAGGACGCTCCATTGGATTTATGCGTAATGCATCATTAAAAGTGTTCGAATCGATCTACTGGAAGAACAAACACGGTAGCTCCGCCTACTTGAACTTCGACAGGTAGCGGCAGGTAAGAGTCGGTTGTTCCGCTCATCGGAGTGACTGGAGTCACGAGCTGTTCACGAACCTTACAGCTGCTGCGAATGACGTTCATTACGGACTCGACCTGACCATCATCGACACCGATCATAAACGTCGTGTTGCCTGCCTTCAAAAATCCACCGGTACTGGCCAATTTCGTAGCCCGAAAATTTGCTTTGACCAATGCGCTGGATAATCGGTTGCTGTCTTTATCCTGTATAATCGCAACAATCAGTTTCATCCTGCATAACCTCCTTCAGAATAAGCACCTTGTGAAATGCCCTATCTATATATTAGACAATTACTCGCCAAAATCCTTCAAAATCCCTGTCTCAAGCGACAAAATCATTGCTGCTAAAACCTCTTCCGGCTTTTGAGAAGCATCGATGACCTTAATCCTGTCAGGAAATTGCTCCTTCAGTAGAAAATAGCCTTCACGCACCTTGCGGTGGAACTCCAGACTTTCGAGATCCAGACGATTAACCTCACGTCCATCGTGAGCATCAATACGGGCAAGACCTGCTTCCGGCTCAATATCCAGATAGAGTGTGACATCAGGCATCAGCTCACCTATTGCAAACCGATTGATGGCCCATACATTGTCCACGCCAAGACCACGAGCATACCCCTGATAGGCCAAACTGCTGTCGACAAATCGGTCACAGATCACTGTCTTCCCTGCCTTCAATGCAGGCTCCACCTTCTCCGCCAAATGCTGACTGCGTGCAGCTGCATAGAGCAGCGCTTCGGTCCGTGCATCCATTGCCGTATGAAGAGGATTGAGGATGATGGCACGTATTTTCTCCGCAATTTCAATCCCGCCAGGTTCCCGAGTAACTACATATGGTATACCCTGTTCTTCAAAGTAAGAACCTAGCTTGCTGATCATCGTTGTTTTGCCGGACCCTTCTCCCCCTTCCAACGTAATGAATTTACCTCTGCCCTGCATATGCTTCCCTGCTTTCTATATCGATAATTGCTCCTAATTGTGCTGCGATAACTACGGGATCGATCCTCTCTTACTACAGACTATGAATTAGTCTGCCCAGAGGTGTATATTCACGATTACTCCATAGATTGGTTCGAGTTTGGTACAAGCTTCTTACTATAATACTATACATGATCCAGCGTTACCGGTCAGCTATTCTCCAATATTTCCGATAAGGCGGCCTGATCAGCCGTATATCATCCACACCCATAGAGGGAGCATGACAGAACCGGCAATAGCACTGACAATCATGGATACCGAACTCAGCGCTACCGCATTCTCTCCATATTCAAAGGATCTTGCCATGCCCAGTGCATGCGAAGCCGATCCAAGTCCGATTCCATACGCATTTTTGCTGCTTACTCTAGCCCATTTCATTATCATGGGTCCCAATAATATCCCCGAAAATCCGGCTATCATCACAAATAACGAAGTGAAGGATGAAT
Source organism: Paenibacillus sp. UMB7766-LJ446 (assembly GCF_030226665.1). Lineage (NCBI taxonomy): Bacteria > Bacillati > Bacillota > Bacilli > Caryophanales > Paenibacillaceae > Paenibacillus > Paenibacillus sp. UMB7766-LJ446. The sequence goes on along the minus strand of NZ_JASOYM010000020.1, from coordinate 5,878 downwards.
TTCCTCCCACCTGATCCGCTAGTTGAATGGCAACGGGGGTCGTAATGGATTTGGGCAATAATGCAATTACGATATCTTGCGGATAATCTAGCAGCAGCGATATGGCGGCCCCTGTGGACATACCAACGATGCTCCCACCCAAGGTCCCACCCAATATCGGAATTATATTTCGTTTCAGCACATCAAGGTGTTTCGCCAAAGGGAATGCCAGGGAAACTACAGCCGGCCCCAATAACTCCTGTATCCATTTGCCACCAAGCATGTACGTATCGAGCTTTATACCGGAAATGAGCAGGATCAGTACGATCACTGCCGTTGCCGTCAATACGGGCATAAGAATCGGCCACTTCAATTTTCTATATAAATGAGTCGCTGGGACATATATAGCCACGGTCAGGGCAATCATTCCGATTCCGAGGATGAATGTGAGCATGGGATCGCCTCCTTCTTGCCTTGATGCGTCGATCTCCAAGCCATGAGCCATTCACTGATTTTTGCAGACAACAGACAGGTAACTAACGTGCTAACGATCAATCCCAGAACAAGCAGCAGCGTATTAGCTCTAAAAAAATCAAAATGATTGATAATGCCCACTGTGGGAGGGATAAATAATAGCTGCAAGTTCGATTGAAGCCAGGATGATCCTTCTTCACCCCAGCTTATTCTGATCCATCCCAGTTGAATGACGATGAATAGAAGTAGCATCCCGACAATACTTCCTGTTAACGGCAGATGTAGTACAGCCTGAACTAGGTTTCCTATCCAATAGAAACCGTACATCAGTATGACTTGCAGGATTATTCCCGTATATTTTTTTAGCGGAATATCCAAGGTTCGTTCCCTTCTTTCTTTATGTTCAGACAACAATGATGTCCTAACTTGTGTTATTCCCTGATGATTTTCAATGATTGCAGCGAAGTATCGGATACGCCATGGAACCTTGCTCCTTCATCTCTCAGCAGCTTAATACGTGCTGCCATGGACGCGCTTATTCGCTCACCAGCGTACACAAGAGGTATGCCGGGCGGATACGGGATGACCATCTCCGCAGAGCGAAGACCTACACAATTTTCGATGGAGACCTCTGTTGTATCTTCCTCCATAATCGGTTGCAACGTGAACGGAATAGGCTCCGAAAAAGGGGTCCCTTCTTGAAAATTGTTCCACGTGGAAATATAATTTTCAGCCTCTTTTGTATAACGCTGAGATTGCTCATCAAGAGATTGGCTCTGCTCCTGCTCAAGGTTGATTTGCCTTAAAGCCTGCAACAAGTGCTCGGCATCACGCAGCGTCGAGCCAAGACTGAAGAGCAGGACAACGTATCGTTCGTCGCTCATTTCGGGCACGCAGCCGCACGCTTCCAGCTGCTGCTGCAGCCCATAACCGCTCAGCACCCCTGTGCCGTCATAGATGACGGCCTTGAACGGGTCCTGAGCGCTGTACCCCGCGGCTAAAGGCAAAGCCGCCGCGGGCACTGCTTCAGGCCGCCCCGGTGCAGCGGCGGCCTCGGACTTCCCGCCAGCTGCCGGCTTCGCCCCGGCTGGCGACTCTTGCTGCAGCAGCTGTGCCGGCTGCAGCAACCGAAAGCGCGGCAGCTCCGCGAGGCCGCGCTTAAAGGCGTCCACGGCGGCAAGCCCCGCCGTGAAGGCATTCGCGCCCTGCGTATGCAGCAGACGGCGCGCCAGATCAAGCGAAGCCATCACCGGGTACGATGGGCTCGAGCTTTGCACCATAGCCAGACGCTGACGCAGCAGGGACCGGTTTAACCGTGGTCCCTGAACGTGCAGCATGGCTCCCATGGTGAAAGCAGACAGCATCTTGTGGGTCGACTGCACCACACCGTCTGCTCCGCAGGACAGTGCAGAGGCTGGCAGCTCCGGATGCTGCCCATAATGCGCGCCATGCGCTTCATCCACGAGCAGCGGCATGCCGGCCGCGTGGCAAACCTCAGCCATGGGCGTCAGATCAGCGCCCATGCCGTAATAATTGGGCAACGTCACAAGGACTGCCTTTGCCTCAGGATATGCCTGGACAGCAACCTGCACCGTCTCAAGCGACGGCATCACCGCAAGTCCACTCGCAGGATCAACCCATGGCTCCAGGAATACAGCCCTTGCGCCTGCCAGCATCAACCCGTGAATGACGGACTTATGCACATTGCGCTGTACCAGTACAAGGCTGTTCGGTTCATTACATACGGTCAGCAGCAAAGACAAATTACCAGCCGTGCTGCCCCCGACAAGGAAGAAGCTCTCCTCTGCCCCAAAACAATCGGCTGCCAGCTGCTGTGCCTCCAATATTGCTCCTTCTGGATGATGCAAGTCGTCCGTCCCCGAAATTTCCGTCACATCCAGCCGCATCATCTCCAGAAACGCATTCACTGGTACAACAGCTGCTGCAGATCCGTCACTTCCATGCTCGTTCGGAGCCGTCAGCCCGCCAATTTCATTGCCCTCCCTTTGTTCCTCAGCTTGCCTGAAGCACTCTTCCTCATCATGTAATGAAAGTCCCATACCTCGTTTTCTCTTTACCTCACCCTCATTCCGGTGATCGTCAACGACTCCTCTATCTGACTGCTGTTGTTCCGCTTGCTCCAGTAACCTGCAATAGACTTGTCCATTCTTGTGTCCAGGTACATGAAAAGAACGCTGCCCCGAATCACGATACGCAAGCAACGCCTCATATAAAGGTGCGGTATTTGATTTATGCTCCATTGAATAATCATCCTGTACATTCATAAATTTTGATACTGCCGTACCAATGCTCTTTCTATAACAAAAGCGACCTTCCCACTCTTGTTCTTCTCCTACCATCTGCTGCATTCAAAACTTGGAGGTGAAGCACTTCTCATCTCATTATATCAGGAATTGTCCAGCCCCCGTGCAAATCAGCTTTTTCACCAATGGAGCATCCTCATATCCTGTCACAAACAGGTGCTTATCTTGTCCATCCTCCCCTTCTTCTTTCCCCCGATAGAAACAGAAAAAGGCCCCTAGGGCCTCTATGCACATCGATACAAATCAATGTGATGTTTCACGAATATGATTTAACGCGCTTTACGCGTTCTTTTGCACCCAAATCTGCTTCATTTGATGTATAAAATAATTGTACTTGGCATCCTGTGCATCCGTATGAACCATTTCTGCTTCACAAGCGTCACATATAAATTCAGATACAATAAAAATGCCTTCTCTTTTTGTCTGTTCGCAGATAATGCATGTGTGTTCGGCGTGTCCTTCCATCAACCATCCCACCTTGTTTTACGTATTACTATCAGTATTGCACAGTTTCTATTATTTTAAACCTTTTCATAGTGCTTTCTTTCTATAAAATATATATATTCGCCTACCCCTCTATGGGTGTCTGTACCGAAAACAAACATAAGAAAATGCCTTTCGTTCTATACTTCCGTGAGACAGCCTACATTTGGAAGCCCTTTTCCTTGCCCGATTACGCAGCAACAGCCTCGCAGATCTGCAACTTCTTCTATTATATGAAAACCATTTCTGGACGGCCATTACAAGAAACGTACCCGCACTTCATTGCATTTTCCTCTGTGATTTACCACTCCTCCTGCTGCTCCAAAAACTTATATTCTATAATCTTAAAAAAACTTGGATTTTCAGCCGATATATAATACATCACCATTCGGAACCTGACAGCCAGATCGTTCGACGGTATACTTGTATAAGAACAATCTACTTTCATATCTTGTACATCAATCTGGAGCACACACAAGGTTCATATACTCTCTCTGCATCACCTGTCTCCTTATTCATGAAAACGAATACCTTTTGCAAATGAACGTGATCCCAGAAGGAGGATTTGTAATCGTATGATCGCCGAACCGGAGAATAAAGTCACTTTTTATCAATACCGGCTTCTCAAAAAAAAGGCCATTGCCCGCAGCGTGATCTTCAGCTATTTGTGTCTGCCTGTAATTATGCTCCTGTTTAACCTATTGGCATTCTCCTGGACCGGCCTCTTCTTCTTTATCCTGGCAGGCCCGATTACGCTTTGGATTCATTATGTCATTGCCAGAACCATATTACTGTTGGTCCGTACCTCTTATGCCCGGCGCTGGCGATGGAACCTCAAAATGCCGTGGTTCGGCTATATTCCAGATCAGCATTTTAGCTACCGCATGTTCGTCCGGGTCCACCTCAATATGAGCTGGATTGGGCTATGTATCATTACCGTCTGCTTAATATGGTCACCCTTGTCCTTTACCCTATCGCTGATTTTCTGGCATCTGTGGCTGCTTGTACCGCGTCTATATGTTGTTCTTGTGCTCTCACGCGAACGCAAGGACGGACTTATCAAACTAAATGAACAAGATGTTTCCTACTACCTGCAATAATCGTTCTCGTTCTATCCTTCAACTATAACCTTGCCACATGCAATGTATATTGAACCCAGTAATACATAATTGCTAAAGCTCGTCCATATGTTCTACCCAAATCGACGCAACCACACCTTTGACACTCTTCCATACTTACTGCGTTGTACTTCCTATCCTAAAAGGTTATCCACAGTGGATAACCTTTTTTACGTTCCCTCCTTTTCCCCTTATCCACAGCATGGGTATAGTTAAAATGGTTATCCCCAAATAGTATATTTATCTCTGCTCCCGTTACACGCTCTGACGCGTTGAACACCTCTCATCAATACGGGCGAGACCTGCTTCCGGTTCAATATCCAGATAGAGTGTGACATCAGGAATCAGCTCACCTATTGCAAACCGATTGATGCCCTTGAATACATATATGAGGCTCATAACATGCTTAGCTTTCTTTCCGGTGTCTACTCCCCCTCTTCTACTGCTGAGTTACTCTACAGACGACTGAAACCGGCCTAACCGACCTCTAACAAGGACATATTATTGATGCCTCATGTCTTTCTACGTGAGTGATATAACCCTGTTGATCTAAAGCGCCTGGTCAAGTCACCGCCAAAAGAAAACGTCACACGCTCCATGCCTCATCCAATATGGTTCATGACATACACAACTACATACAAAAAAAGCTCCCGATCACTAATCGGGAGCCTTACTATAATACGGACCATTACACCGTTAATTGTTAAACCATTACATCAAAATACAACGCATTCAATCATCATCATCAAGTGATTTTACTGTCGTCTGGGCAGCTTCACTTTTCGGAACCATCACCGTGAAGAACCCATCATGTACAGCTAACTGTACAGTATGCCCTTCTTTAGCAAATACACGTAGGGAACTTGAGTCATTGGATGTACTCTTGGCTTGCTTTTCTGTCCAGCCCCAGCTTTTAATCTCGTCTAGATACACCTCAGGTAAACTAGTGCTCTCACTAATACCAGACAGCGTATATCGAACATAATCCATATCCGAATTGTTTTCAGACTGGTCAGATTTATTCGCTACTTTAGGAACCGGGAAACCCTTCTCGTTTACCGCTCCTTCATAAGAAGTCCATGCAGATCCTGCTTCACCGCATCCTACAAGCACGCCAATCAGACCGAGCAAGAGAAATGAATGAAGAACTAGTCTTCGCCAACTTATCACACACACCCTCCTTTTCACAGCTGCACATTCCAGCTCTGTGGTCAGGTACTTTTAGCATATTTAACATAGTCCTATTATACTGGTTTCGAATGCGTTTTCCGTAACAAAAATGTTACCTTCATTTCAAGACTTTTATATGGCCTCACTTACCCTCATTTGTGAGTCAAATCGTCTGCACTCATCCATTTGGGTCAGCTACCAAAACCAGATATCAACGCATCTTTATCTTAGCTAATCATTCAATCTTCCTTATAAACAAATAAAAACCACCACCGAATAACATCGGCAGTGGTTCTTTGCTTGGCGGCGTCCTACTCTCCCAGGACCCTG